>NZ_JBFTMR010000009.1:0-158899 GCF_056397065.1 Arthrobacter sp. 05N428_2
GCGGTCCACGGCGCCGGCGGCGACGATTTGCAGGTATTCGAGGGTCCGGGCGATCTCCTCGACGTCGCCGGCGAAGTCCGCCGCCGCAGCGAAGCCGAGCAGCGCCGCGTCCCGCGCCGCCGTCGAACTCAACTCCCGCAACTGGCCCAGAATACTGCCGAGCGACGGAGCGGCGCCGCGCTCATCACCGTCCGGCCGACCGGCCGGACGAGAGACGAGAACTGCACCGATTCCCATGAACCAATTCAAACAAGGGGGTCAGACATTAAAGGAGTTGCGAGCGTTGCTGCCTCGAAGGCCACGCGGGGGCGGAAGTATCGTGGGACCAGGAATCGGATTTCGATCTCCTACCCGACATTCGGAGGCGAGCGTGAATTGCTGCGTGCGGCGATGCGGCGGCATAGCGCGTGAGTGACCCTCAGGCTCTGGCGCGGCGGCTGGGCACCCTTGACGCGTCTGTGATCGGTCTTGGATCGATGATCGGCGCCGGCGTGTTCGCGGCCTTCACTCCGGCAGCGGCGGTGGCCGGTTCAGGTCTGCTGGTGGGACTGGTTGTTGCGGCCATGGTGGCGTTCTGCAATGCCACCTCCTCCGCCCAGCTCGCCGCCGTTTACCCGACTTCGGGCGGAACCTATGTGTACGGCCGTGAACGCCTGGGACCGTGGGCCGGCTTCGTGGCCGGCTGGGGCTTCGTTATCGGTAAGACCGCCAGCGCAGCGGCCATGGCAATGACATTCGCCGCCTACGCCGCCCCGGCAGGGTGGGAACGGCCTGTTGCCGTCGGCGCCGTCGTCGTCCTCGCCGCGGTGAATTACCGCGGCGTCACCCGGACAGCCGGGCTCACCCGCATCCTTGTCGTACTGGTGCTGGCGGCCCTCGCGACTGCCGTTGCCGCCTGTTGGGGTGGTTCCGGGGCGGATCCGGCCAGAATTCTCGGGGACGGGCTGTTGGCCCACGGCTGGTACGGGATTCTGCAGTCAGCCGGCCTGCTGTTCTTCGCCTTCGCCGGTTACGCCAGGATCGCGACGATGGGCGAAGAAGTCCGGAACCCCCGCCGCACCATTCCCCGCGCTATCGGCATCGCCCTGGGTATCACCATCATCGTCTACGCCATCATCGCCGTCACTCTGCTGGCGACCATCGGTCCCGAGGCAGTGGCAGCCAACCCCGCACCTCTCGCCGCCGCCGTCGAATCCGGGACCATGACCTGGGCCAGCCCTATAGTTCGGGCAGGGGCGGCGGGCGCAGCCTTGGGCGCGCTCCTGGCTCTCATCGCCGGACTCGGGCGGACCAGCCTGGCGATGGCCCGCGAACACGATCTGCCGCACTGGCTCGCCGCCGTCCACCCCCGCTACAAGGTTCCCCACCGCGCCGAGGTCACCCTGGCAGTGGTGATCAGCGGGATCATCACGGTCGCCGACCTGCGCGGCGCGATCGGCTTCTCCTCGTTCGGCGTGCTCATCTACTACCTGGTCGCCAACCTTGCCGCCTTCACGCAGCCGGCCGCGGACCGCCGCTACCCCAAGGCGCTCCAGGTCTTGGGCGCCGCGGCCTGCGTGGCCCTGGTCGCGACCCTCCCACCCTTCTCCGTGGCGCTGGGAGTCCTCATGTTCGTGGTCGGGATAGTTCTGCGCGTGGCCCGGCAGCGCAGGAAGTCCTGACCCCCGACGACGGCGACCCGCGCGACCTCGACGGGCAAGCGCGCTACGACAAGCCTTACAGCACCCTCGGCCGGCCGAACTGGGTGTGGACCCCGGGCGAGAACAGCACCGAATCGGGCGGCCCGGAGACTGCAATGCCTGCTGCCGCGACGAGCTCATCCTCCAACTCCGTCAGCTCCGCCCGGAACAACGGCCAGGGGCCGTGGGCGTTGGGAATGTAGAGCGTGTTGCCGCGGAACCGGGAATGTAAACCGAACCGCGCTGTGAGGTGGACGGACAGCGGATCGTCGGCGTCAGCGTCGAACTGCGGGACAACAGCGAAATCGCTCCCCTCCCCACCACGCAGCCGACGAACAGAATACCCAACTGAACCGTCCGGCGTGGCCGCGCGGAAGTGCCCACGGGACCAGACGTACGGGATGCCCGCAGCACGGGCCGCCAGCACCACCGCCAAGCGCGATGCGTCCAGGCTCAGGAACACGACACCCCTCGTGCCGTCCGGTTCCCGGGAGTAGAGCCGCACGTTGACCTCGTTGAAGCTGCCGAAGTAGGGGATCCCCGGGCCCCTACCCACGCCCGCGCCCTGCATGCGGAAACCGATGAGCCCCACCCAGGCCGACCCATCGAACTCGTCCGGGACCACGCCAACCGGCATGAACGACGCCGCGACCGGCCGGGGAACGCGCCAGTGCAGGAACACCGCGTCGGTCCAGCGCTGCGCCATGATGACCGGTCGGGGCAGCTCCGGCGCCAAAGGCCAGGGATCCGGCTCCATATGCCGCGTCAGCTCGCCGTCGCGGCCGCTTGGTCGCCCGCGGGTTGCTTCTGCCAGGGCCAGCGCCCGGTGATTTCCAGCTCGAGGGAGAAGCTCAGGAAGGTCCGGATCAGCACGATGATGGCCAGCACGCCCACGCTCTCGAAGGTGGGGGTCACGGCGACGGTCCGGATGATGTCGGCTGCCACCAGCAGCTCAAGGCCGAGCAGGATGGAGCGGCCCAGCAACTGCCGATACGACCGGTACACCGTGAGCGGTTCGGAACCGGCAGGAAGACGGCGCGGCTGGAAGCCACGCAGGGCCAACGGCAACGACACCAGGGCGCCGATCACCATCACAGCCACGCCGGCGAAATCCATGAAGCCGCCAATCGCCTCAATGATGTGCTGAAAATCCATGCTGCCCCTCAAAAGTTGGGTGTGAAATCTAGTGCTGCGCGGCCCCGTTCCGGTGCCGCCTCGTCATGGATGCCGCTCGCCGACGCCGCCCAGCACGGACCGGTATCCCTCGCGGAAGCTCGGATACCGGAACTCGAAGCCGGTGCCCCGCAGCAATGCGTTGCTGATGCGCTTGTTCCCGCCCCGCGACGGCTCGCCGCCCCCGGTGCCATCGCCGGAGCCGCCCCCGGAGCCCCTGCCAACCCCGGAGGCCGCGCCCGCCCCGGCACCGGACTCCGATGCCGGTTCCGGTAGCTCCAGCTCGGCGGCCAGGAACCGCAGCACCTCGCCGAGTTCGGCGGGTTCGTTGTCCACGCCCAGGTACACGGGTGCCGGCTCGGGATCCATGCTGCACAGGTGCACGATGGCGGCAGCGGCGTCGTCGCGGTGTATCCGGTTGGTATAGCGGGGTTCCGCCGGGATCTTGGCGTTCCCGCCCCGCACCTGGTCGATCAACCGGGTACGGCCAGGGCCGTAAATCCCGCCAAGCCGCAACACCACGGCCGAAACTCCGGTCCCCTGCAGCCGGGTGTGGAGCAGTTCCTCGGCCTCGCGGATGATGCGGCCGGAGAACCCGCCGGGATTCGGCGCCGTCGATTCGTCCACCCAGCCGCCGTCGGCGTCGCCGTAGACCGCGGTGGAGGACACGAACAGCACCCGCCGGACGGGGGCGCCGGAGGCCCCCACGGCGTCGAGCACATGCGCCAGCCCGTCCACATAGGCCGCCCGGTAAGCTTCCTCGGTGGGGGAGCCCGCCGCGATTGCGACGACGACGGCGGTGGTGTCCGCCGGGACCGGTGGCAGTTCGCCGGTGGTCAGGTCCGCCGCCGCACCTTCGATGGCGGCCGGCAGCTTTTCCGGGGACCGCCGCCAGCCCACTACGCGGTGTCGGGCAGCGGCAAAGCGCAGTCCGGCCTCGGTGCCCAGGTCGCCGCAACCGGCCAGCAGTACAGTCATACGGGCCAGTCTGCCAGCCATTGAGCAGCTCCACTGACCGCCTTGAGGAAAACTTGAAGTGATCTTGTCGTGGACCGAAGCCTTGCCTTGAAGGAGGCCGGGCATCGTAGTAGGGGTCAGCCAGTGAGGCTGGCGGACACAAATACTTCGCCTGGCCGGTCGGCCGGCCCCACGAAACGGAAAATCTGATGGGTCTCAACCTCAAGTCCACGTCCAGCAAGGTCCTTGCCTCCGCAGCACTCCTCGCCGCAGCCGCGGGTGTGGCCGGCATGGGCACCTACGGTGGCTTCACCACCAGTACGTCTGCTTCCGCGGCCGTCAACTCCGGTACCGTCAACCTTGCCGTCGGCAGCGGGGCAAGTAACCGGCTGAGCGTTGCTGCCGCCGGCGCCGTCCCGGGTGACAGCATCCAGCGTGCTGTCACCCTCAACAACGGCGGCGACCAGAACCTCGCGTCCATCACCCTCACCACGACGGCGTCGCCGTCCTCCAAGCTCGACACGGACGCCGTCAACGGCCTACAGATGAAGATTGACGGCTGCTCCGTGCCGTGGACCGAGGCCGGAACGTCCCCCTCATTCACGTACACCTGCTCCGGCACCACCAGCGCTGTTCTGGCGTCGCGGGCCGTGACCGGCAGCAGCCTCGCACTGACCGGACTCGCCTCACTGACCGCAACCAAGACTGACTACCTCCGGGTTGCGCTGACCGTCCCGCAGACGGCGGACAACACCTTCCAGGGCTTGAACAGCACCATGGGCTTCTCCTTCGACGCCATCCAGCGCGGCGCCGCTAACAAGTAAGCGGCAGCAAGAATCACAGGAGCTCAGGCCGCTTGGACCCGGCCGGCTTGAGCTCCTCGCCACTACCCGATATCCGCAGCGCAGGGGAGGAACCCGTGAGCACCGTCATCACCCCGAGCCGTTCGACGGCCAGCCAGACCCCGCCGGTCACTGGCACTGAGCCGGGGGTCCCCGGAACGGGGCGTGGGCGGCGCCGGGCGCAAACCTCGAGCAAGCTGACGGGCGTCACGGCGTCGAAAGTCGCTGCCGCCGGCGGACGCGCGGTGTTTACACTCACCCTCGCTGTCGCAACCCTGCTGTTTCTGTTTCTTGCGGTGGGTCCGCGATTCCTGAACTACCAGACGTCCACCATGTTGACCGGCAGCATGGCCCCCGGTATCAACCCGGGGGATGTGGTGGTCAGCGTCCGGACGCCCGTGTCTGAGCTCAAAGTCGGTGACGTGATCACGTACAGCATCCCGATCGACGACCACCGGGTCGAAACGCACCGGGTGGCGAGCATCAAGCGCGGCGACGCCGGCGTGACCTCGGTGACCACCAAGGGCGATGCCAATGCGGGGGCAGACCCCTGGACGGCCGTGCTGTCCGAAGACCATGTCTATGTCCAGGCCGGGGTCGTGCCGTACCTCGGTGACGTCATCCGGGCCCTGCGCCAGCCCTTGGTCCAGGCCGTCTTCCTGTACGGTGCCTGCGGGCTGCTCGTCGTAGTGGTGCTGACCTCGATCTGGCGGAAGCCGGCCGGGGCCGCGGACGGAGCAGCCGGCCAAAGAGGCGGCATCCCGGGCGCCGACCCGGAACGGGGCCGGCCGTGAACTGCCACGGAAGCGGCATGGTCCTGGATATCCGGCAGATCGATAAGCTCGCCGCCGAGCTGGATTCGCGAACCTGCGCCGTACGTTTCGTGGGCCGCTTCCTCGACAGCCTGCCCCGCAGGGTGGCGTGCGTCCACAGCAGCCTGGCCGAGCGCGCATTGGTCGCGGTCCTCAGCGTGGCGACCTCGGCGGCGATGGCCGGAGCGGTTCAGCTGGAGGGCCGCAGCCGGGCCGTCGAGCGGAATATCCGCGCCGGTGACCTGACGGCAGCCAAGGCCGCTGCGGGCGAACTCGACTCCACCATCGCTGACTTCGCGCACCACGTCAACAAACTCGTCAGCTCCGCGGAATCCTCGGAATCCTCGCGCCAGGATCTCCGAACTAGGACCAGGACGCCCTAGCCGTACGGCCCAACCGGGGACGCCGGCAGTCTGACGGAGACGACCGTACCGCCGTCGGGGCCCGAACTGATCCACAAGCTGCCGCCGTGGGCGTTGGCGATCCGGAGGCAGGTCGCCAGCCCCAGTCCGGAACCGGGCGGGTCGTCCTCGCGGTGCAACCGGACCAGCGGTTGAGTGACGCGTTCCCAATCCGCCATAGGAATACCCTTGCCGTTATCCGCTACCTGAATCTCAACGCCGTCGGCAATGGCTTCGGCCCTGACCAGGATCCGGGGCCGCACACCGGGGCGGCGGTAGGTGACGGCGTTGTGGATGAGGTTCTGAAAGAGCATGCGAAGCTGTTCGGCGTCGGCGCGGAGGACGAAGTCCGAGACTTCGATTTCGGCATCGACTTCGCTGAGGCTCGAGCGCAGGTCCTCCTCCACGTCGCGGACCAATGCCAGCAGGGACACATCACCGCAGCGGAGGGCGCCGCCGATCCGGGAAAAGGACAAAATGTCGTCCACCATGGCCAGCATCCGGCGTGATGTCCGGCCAATGATGCCGAGTTCCTCTGCGTCCGCGGAGCTTTTGAGCTCCCCCAGCTCGGTGAAGCCGATGATACTGGTCAGCGGGTTCCGTAGATCGTGACTGATCCGTCCGGCGAATGACTCCAGCAGTTTGTTGCTGTTCCGAGCTTCTTCAAGGGCCCGGTCAAGCATCCGGGCGTGATGTTGGAGTTCGAGGACTTCGACGACCTGCGAGGCGATGATCTCAAGCGCCAGCGTCCGTTCAGCCGAGAGCTCGGCCGGGGCATGCGAGAAGAGGCAGAGCGACCCCAGCACGAATCCATCGGCCGTGGTGAGCGGCACCGACGCGTAGAACCGGACGGCGGCAAGCTGTCCCGTGACAAATGGATGGTCCCGGAACATGGGATCCCGCGAGGCGTCCGGGACCACCGTTGTCCTGCCGCTGAGGAAGACGCGGCTGCACATTGAATCTTCGCGGGAACACAAGCCGGGATCGATCCCCACAGTGGCAATGTGGTGTTGCTGATCGGCCGTGATGATGTTGACGACGCCGAACGGAATGCCGGTGGTTGTGGTGGCAAGGACGAGTAGCTTCCGGAGCTGCCCCATCGTGTCCGGGACGCGTGCGCCGCTGTTCTCCGGGAGCGGTTCGAGGCGCGGTAGCCCGTACCCCGCCAGCATGGACTGACGCGCGGCCTCGTCCTGCGCTTCGACCTGGACGGACGGTGTAGTTGACAGCTACCCCACCGCTTCCGCTGGCGCCATCCGGTAACCAACGCCGCGCACAGTGCGGATGAACCGTGGTTCGCGGCCCTTGTCGCCCAGCTTTTTGCGCAGGTTGCCGATGTGTACCTCGACGAGGTGCTCATCCATGGGCCACTCCATGCCCCACACCTTGGTGAGGAGCGCCTTTCGGGTCCACACGCGGCCGGGGGCGCAGGCGAGTGCTTCGAGAAGATCAAATTCCGTGCGCGTCAACACCAGTTCGGTGCCGTCCAGCGACGCGGTCCGGCCCTCGACCTCGACGACCAGCGGGCCGTGCCGGACGACGCCGTCGGCCTCGTCGCGCCGCGGATCGGGTTCCGGCGCCGCGGCGGCGCCCGAAACGACGGCGGGAGCGACGGAGGCGGCGGCGGGAGCGACGTCTCCGGCCCGGCGTCCCGGGTTGTGGTGGGCTTCGTCCGGCGTGGCGCCAGCGGCGCGGGGCATGAAGTCTGAGGCGCGGCGTTGCGGCGTGGGCCTTTGCGGAGTGGGCCGGTGGCGGCGGAGCACGGCCGTGATCCGAGCCTGGACGGTCCGGGGGCTGAACGGTTTGCTAATGAAGTCGTCCGCGCCGATTTCCAGGCCCATCAACTCATCAATCTCGTCGCCCCGGGCCGTGATCATGATGACGTAAGCGTCGGAGAACTTGCGCAGTCGGCGGCAGACTTCCACGCCGTCCAAATCGGGAAGATTGAGGTCCAGGGTGACAAGGTCCGGACCATATTCCTGGATGCCCAGCAGCGCCTCAGCGCCGGTGCCGGCTTCGGAAACGGCGAAGCCCTGCATCTCCAGCGTCCGGCGAATCAGCAGGCGAATATCGGCGTCGTCATCTATAACCACAGCGCGGAGCTGACTGACCGGACCGAACATAACCCCAGCTTCTCAGACAAAGAGACTTTGTCCCTGCTATCACATGAGTCACAAGGTGCGACACGAACCACATACAACACACTGGACTCTACGTTAACGCGGTTTTCTTGAGCAAATGTTGAAGTTTTACCCGGGTTCGCGTTGAAAACGGACTGCCAAACTGGGAGCTGCCAGATGAACCGCCCAAACAGGGAGTAAGCAGTGAACGTCGCCCGGCCCGTACCGCCAGCCCCGCGGGCTTCGCCCGTACGGCGCGAGCGGTTACGTCGGCTGTTTGCGGTGCCCGTGGCCCTGGCCCTGGTGCTGGGCGCCCCTGGGCTTGCCTATGCTGCCTTCACCGCTGGCACCAACGCCTCCCTGAGCGTCGGGACCTACACGATTCCCGCCCCCGCATCAGTCAATGGCACACTCCAGTGCACCAACGATCGCGGACAAAAGGGTGCCAGCATCACTTTTACGTCAGTGAGCGCGGTCGACCGCGCCACCGGATATACAGCGACGCTGACGCCGCCGACTGGAGCACCGTCCCTAGTCCCGATTGCCGCTGGGGGCAAGGTCCAGGTCACCATGTCTTCCGGCAGCGGCAAGGGAAAATATACCTTCACGGTGTCCGCTCAGGTCGGGTCGTGGACCGGACCTGAGTTTAAACAAACCGCGATCTGCTGACCAGCCCGGCGCGGACCGGACCGGACCGGACCGGGGCCGCGGCGCTCCGCGGCGCCTCCGCCCGAAGCCGGGGCCCGGCCGTCAGGTCAGCGGGCAGCGATCGGGAAGAACACCCGCGGGTCCTGCAGCAGTGCCGGGTAGTCGAAGTCCCGGCGCGCCAGGATCTCGCTGACCTGGAAATTGCGGGCGAACTTGCCGTCCACCGTGACGGGACGGCCCTGCACCTCGCCGACGGCGAATGACTGGCCGCCGTCGAACGGGATCGCCACGACGGACTTCCCGGGCAGCGTGGTGAAAGCCTCTTCCTGCGCCAGCCGCTTGCGCGTGGGCTTCTTCACCAGCGGCTTGGCGGGGCGCTTGCGTGCGTTCTTGTCCGGCCTGCGGGAAGGGTTGTCCGCGTAGACAAACTGGTAGTCGTCCGCGGCGGCATCGGCCCTGGTGCCCCGCACCGGCGGCAGGCTGATGGTGTCCAGTTGCTGCGGATCGGTGTCGTCCAGCGGCAGGCGGAGGACCCACATGCGGTCGCCGGCGGGATCTTCCGGCAGCAGCTCGTGCTTGGGTTCGGGCCAGACATACTCAAGGTCCGGGTCCGTGCCAGGGAACACCGAGGCGTAGAACCGGTGGTCCTTGGCCAGCAGCCGGGAGCGGTGGCTGAGGTGGAAGTCCGGGTTCCCCAGCCAGTAGGGCATCGGAATCTTGGCAGCGTAGTCCGGGTGCGCTGCCTGCGGAGCGAACTCCATGATCTTGTCCCGGGTGGTGTCCTCGCCGCCCCGGGCGGTCCATTCGTCCACCACGGCCAGACCGTACATGGTCAGCGCCGGGACATGGCCCATCCACATCCGGACGGCCGGGTGGGACTGCCAGCCGTACTCGGGAATCACCAGCGCGCGCAGCATTTGCAACGCTTCAACACGCTGCTTGCCGAGCCGCACGCGGTCAAGGGCCGCGGCGCTCTGCCGGAAATCGGGGAAGGGGAGGAAAGTCTGCATCTCTCCAGTTTGGGGCCACCGGGCCGCAACGCCAATTGCTGGGGCTCGCGGGTGAGCGCGTTCACACCGCGAAATGCTACAGACAGTTCCCAGCTGCGGGCTCTATCATTTATGGGAACCACCACTGCCGCCCGGAAGACCCGCCATGACCTTTGAAGCAGCGGCGCCCTTTGCGCCCAAATACGGACAAATGCTCGGACCGGAGGCCAACGGCATCCTGGTCCTCGAAGAATTCACGCTGAACCCTGCCGAGGCCCGCAAGGAGCAGAGCGGCTTCCGCGCGGCCCTGGCCTCGATGGCTCTGACCATGCGGCGGCTGATGGCGTTCCGGCTCCTCATCGCCCTCGTCGCCATCGCCAACCTGCCACTCTTCCTGCTCTCCAGCGGCTGGGAAATCTACGTCATCTCGCTGACGCTGGTGGTGGCCGTCCACGCGGCCGTGTCCTGGCTGAACCGGCATGAGCCCAAGTTACGGCAGCGCCGGTTGCTCGAACTTCACCTGCACCGGGAGCGCAGCGCCAACTACCGCAAGGTCCGCGACGCGGTGAAGTACGTGATCGACACCCCCGCCCGGATGAACGAACAGCTTTACCTGGAACTGCTCGCGGCCAAGCGGGTCGCACTGCACCTCGCCCAGGGCACCGTGGCCCTGCTGGACACCAGCGACGACGCCGCCTGGAAGGTCCGCATCGTCCGCGAACTCCCGCGGGCCGTTTGACCGCCTTACGACGACGCCGGAGCCGCCCCCAAGGGCGCCCCGGCGTCGTCGTTTTTAATCACACTGCTGTTCGAGCACACTGCGTCAGTCATTCCGCTGCAGCGCAGGCCGCCACTTTAGGCCGGGAGCTGCAGGACCTGGCCGGTGAGCACCAGGTTCGGATTGCTGATGGTGGCCGCGTTGGCGTCGGCCAGGGTCTGCCAGCCGCCCTTGATGTTGAGCTGGTCAGCGATCTTGCTCAGGCTATCGCCGCTCTGGACCGTGTAGGTCTGGCCGCTCAGGGCCACCGCGGCGACGTGCCGCGGCGCCGCCTGAACGGGTGCCGCCTGGACCGGGGCGGCCTGGGCCGGCGCATACCGGACCGGTGCGGGCGTTTGGACCGGTGCGGCGGCAGGGGCCGCGGCCGCGCCTCCGCTCAGGCCCAGCTTGGCGGCGCAGGCAGGCCACGCTCCCCAGCCCTGGCTGGCCTGGACATTTTGCGCCACCGCGATCTGCTGTTCGCGGCTGGCGGAGGCCGCCGCGCCGGTGCCGCCGTGGGCCGCCCACGTGCTCTGGCTGAACTGCAGGCCGCCCGAGTAGCCGTTGCCGGTGTTGGTGCTCCAGTTGCCGCCGCTCTCGCACTGGGCCAGCGAGTCCCAGGTGGAAGTGGGCGTGGCGGTGGGGATGGCCGCGCTTGCCGCCGTGGCGGAGAGGGCGACGCCGGCAGCCGAGATGGCTGCCAAGGTGGCTCCGCGGCGCGCGACAGTAGTGAGGGTTGAGGTCTTCATGGTTTCAGCTGCTCCTGAGGGCCACCGGCGCTCGGTCCGTCCCCGGACGTTATCGCGACTCTGCCCGCCCCTGACAATAGAGGTCATTTTCGGTGGCTACCGGTCGGGCAGATCATGGTGGAGGTAGCACCGGGCATGCAAACGCCCGACTGCGGGCATCCGTCCACGGTAAGGCAGGACGGGACGCAGATCAACCCCTACGGGGGTTTCGGGCGAACAATCAGCCGCCCAGCACCGCCGCTAGGTACGGCGCCGTTCTGCTGGTTTTGGAGCGCGCGACGACGGCCGGTTCCCCGGCGGCGACGATCTTGCCGCCGGCGTCGCCCCCCGCCGGGCCCAGATCGATGACCCAGTCCGCGGCGGCCACTACGTCCATCTCGTGCTCCACCACCACCACCGTATTGCCCGCGTCCACCAGGCGCTGCAGCTGCGCCATCAGGAGTTCGACGTCGGCCGGGTGCAGTCCTGTGGTGGGCTCGTCCAGCAGGTAGAGCGAGTGCCCGCGTTGGGCCCGCTGCAGCTCGGTGGCGAGCTTGATGCGCTGTGCCTCCCCGCCGGAGAGCTCGGTGGCGGGCTGGCCCAGGCGGAGGTAGCCCAAGCCCACCTCGCGCAGGGTCTGCAGGGCGCGCGCAGCGGCGGGGACCTCGGCCAGGAACTCGGCGGCGGCGTTGACCGTCATGCCCAGCACTTCGGCCACGTTCTTGCCCCGGTAGCTGACTTCCAGGGTTTCCGGGTTGTAGCGCGAACCGTGGCACACCGGGCACGGGCCGTAGCTGCCAGGAAGGAAGAGCAGTTCGACGGCCACGAACCCTTCGCCCTGGCAGGTGTCGCAGCGGCCGCCGGCCACGTTGAAGGAGAAGCGGCCGGCCCCGTAGCCGCGCGCCTTTGCCTCGTCCGTGGCGGCAAATTCCTTGCGGACGGCGTCGAACAGCCCGGTGTAGGTGGCGAGGTTGGACCGAGGGGTGCGGCCGATCGGCTTCTGGTCGACCCGCACCAGCCGGTCGATCTGCTCCAGCCCGGACACCGGACCGACGCTCAGCGGGGCGCCGGGCTCGACGTCATCCGGTGACTCCTCCGCTGCTGCGGCGGCGTCCGGGTGCAGCCAGGCGCCGGCGACCTCGGCGAGGACCTGGCTGACCAGCGTCGACTTGCCCGAGCCGGACACGCCGGTCACTGCCGTCAGCACGCCGAGCGGGAAGCTGGCATCGAGGTCCTGGAGGTTGTGCCTGCTGATGTCGCGCAGCTCGAGCCAGCCGGCAGGCTCGCGGCGGGCGTGTTTCCCGCCGTCGTGCGTCTGCTGGCGGGCGCCGTCCGGGAACAGGTACGGCCGGGTCACGGACGCCTCCACGTCGGCCAGCCCGGCCACCGGCCCGCTGTAGAGCACCTCCCCGCCGCCCTCACCGGCGCGCGGGCCCACGTCCACCAGCCAGTCGGCGCGGCGGACCACGTCCATGTTGTGCTCCACCACGAACACCGAGTTCCCCGAGGACTTGAGTTGGTCCAGCACGGCCAGGAGAGGCTCGGCGTCGGCCGGGTGCAGGCCTGCGGAGGGCTCGTCGAGCACGTAGATCACGCCGAAGAGCCCGGAACGCAGCTGCGTGGCAATCCGCAGGCGCTGCATCTCGCCGGGGGAGAGGGTAGGGGTCGAGCGGCCCAGCGCGAGGTAGCCCAGGCCAAGGTCCACCAGCACGGTGACACGCTGCAGCAGGTCGCGGGTGATGGCGACGGCCACCTCGTTGCGCTCGCCGGAGGACTGGCCGGCCGGGAGCCGGCGCGACGCCGTCCCGGCCTCGGTGAGTTCGGCCGTGGGCCTGATGATCTGGGTCAGCTCAGTCATCGGCACGGCGTTGAGCTCGGCGATGGTGCGGCCGGCGAACGTGACGGCCAGGGCCTCCGGGCGCAAGCCGCTGCCGCCGCAGCGGGGGCACGGGCCGGTTTCCATAAAGCGCAGCACCTTCTCGCGCATGGTGTTGCTCTTGGAGTCCGCCAGGGTATGCAGCACGTAGCTGCGGGCGCTCCAGAAGCGGCCCTTGTACGGTTTGGCCACGCGGTCGCGCTGCGGCGTCACCTCCACCACGGGCTGTTCCTCGGTGAAGAGAATCCAGTCGCGCTCCTTTTTGGGTAGCTTCCGCCACGGCGTGTCGACGTCGTAGCCCAGATGGGTGAGCACGTCGCGCAGGTTCTTGCCCTGCCAGGCGCCGGGCCACGCGGCGATCGCGCCGTCGCGGATGCTCAACGAGGGGTCCGGAACCAGTGAAGACTCGGTGACGGTGTGGGCGATGCCCAGGCCGTGGCATTCCGGGCAGGCGCCGGCGGCCGTGTTGGGCGAGAACGCGTCGGAGTCCAGCGGCGCGGCGCCTTCGGGGTAGCTGCCGGCGCGGGAGAAGAGCATGCGCAGTGAGTTGGACAACGTCGTCACCGTGCCCACGGTGGAGCGGGAGCTGGGGGTGCCGCGGCGTTGCTGGAGCGCGACGGCGGGCGGCAGCCCGGTGATCAGCTCCACCTTCGGGTTGTGGCCCTGCTGGATCAGCCGCCGGGCGTAGGGCGCCACGGATTCGAAGTACCGGCGCTGGGCCTCCGCGTAAATGGTGCCGAAGGCCAGCGACGACTTGCCGGAGCCGGAGACGCCGGTAAAGGCGACGATCGCGTCGCGCGGCACGTCAACGTCCACGTTGCGCAGGTTGTTCTCCCGGGCGCCGCGGACCCGGACAAAGCCGTCAGTAGGATGGTCCGGCACCAGGCCGGCTGAATCGGAAGCCTGCTGATTGTTCTGCATCTGTTCGACTCTATCCGGCGCGGCTTCCGGCGGCCTATCGCGTTCCGGCGGGCATATCCTTACCGAATGGAAACTTACGACGGCGGCGCCCGGGCGCCGCAGGCAGAGCTGGAGGCTGAGCTGGAGGCTGAAGGCGTCCCCGAGTTCGCCGAAATCCCCGAGGAAGTCCACGCCGCTTTACCGGTCGCGGAACTGCACCTGCACCTCGAGGGCACGCTGGAACCGGAGCTGATCTTCGCGCTCGCCGAACGCAACGGGATTGCCCTGCCGTACGCGGACCTCGCCGAGCTCCGCGCCCGCTACGAGTTCACGGACCTGCAGTCATTCCTGGACCTGTACTACGCCAACATGGCCGTGCTGCGGACCGAGCAGGACTTCGCGGACATGACCCGCGCCTATCTGACCCGGGCCGCGGCCGCCGGAGTGCGGCATGCCGAGATCATGCTGGATCCGCAGGCGCACCTGTCCCGCGGGGTCGCCCTGGAGACCTGCGTCAACGGGGTCGCGTCGGTGCTGGCCGGCTCGGAGCAGGAGTTCGGCATCTCCACCCTGCTGATCGCCGCGTTCCTGCGCGACCAGCCGGAGGAGTCGGCGCTCGCGGTGCTGGAGCAGCTGCTGGCCATGAACGCGCCGATCGTCGGGATCGGGCTGGACTCGGCCGAGGTCGGCAATCCGCCGTCGAAGTTTGAACGGCTCTTCGCGCGGGCCAAGGACGCCGGGCTGCGGCGGATCGCGCACGCCGGCGAGGAGGGCCCGCCGTCGTACATCATCGAGGCGCTGGAGCTCCTGGACGTGGAGCGGATCGATCATGGCATCCGCTGCATGGAAGACCCGGAACTGGTGGAGCGCCTGGTGAACGAGCACCTGCCGCTGACCGTGTGCCCGCTCTCCAACGTCCGGCTCCGCGCGGTCGACACCCTGGCCGGGCACCCGCTGGCCGGCATGCTGGCGGCCGGGCTGAACGTCAGCGTGAACTCGGACGATCCGGCGTACTTCGGCGGCTACGTGGATGACAACTTTGCCCAGATTAAGTCCGTGATCGGCCTGTCCGAATTCGACTGTGTGCGCCTCGCGGCCAACTCCATCCGGTCCTCGTTCGCAAGCGAGGAACGCAAGACTGAGTTGCTCGCCGAACTCGCCGCCTCGGGACGCTAACCCCGTGTTGCCCTATCAGCTATGGTCGCCAAAACGGGCGGACGGCAGCCATAGCTGACAGGGCAACAGGGCTAAGCGTCGATGCTGCCCATGTCCGGGTACCGCGCGCCCGCCTCGTAGCCGGCCGGCGCCAGCTCATCGAGGCGGCTGAGGTCCTCGGCGGACAGCTCGACGTCGACAGCGCCCAGGTTCTCGCGCAGCCTCTCGCGCTTCTTGGTCCCCGGGATCGGCACGATGTGGCCGCCTTGGGCCAGCAGCCAGGCGAGGGCCAGCTGCGCGGGGGTGCAGCCCTTCTCGGTGGCGAGTTCCGTGACCCGGTCCACGAGCTCGATGTTGCGGTTGAAGTTCTCGCCCTGGAACCGGGGTGAGTGGCGGCGGAAATCGTTCTCGGCGAAGTCGTCCTCGCTGCGCAACTGGCCGGTGAGGAAGCCGCGGCCCAACGGGCTGTAGGGGACGAAGCCGATGCCCAGTTCGGCGAGGACCGGGAAGACCTTGGTCTCCGGCTCACGCTCCCACAGCGAGTATTCGGTTTGCAGGGCGGCGATGGGGTGCACGGCGTGGGCGCGGCGGATCGTGTCGGCGCTGGCTTCGGAGAGGCCCAGCTGCCGGACCTTGCCGGCCTGGACCAGCTCGGCCATGGCGCCCACGGTCTCCTCGATGGGCACGGTTTTGTCCACCCGGTGCTGGTAGTACAGGTCGATGTGGTCGACGCCGAGGCGCTGCAGGCTCGCGTCACACGCCGACCGGACGTACTCGGGTTTGCCGTTGATGCCTACCCAGGAGCCGTCTTCGCGGCGTTCGTTGCCGAATTTGGTGGCCAGCACGACGTCGTCGCGCCGCCCGGCGATGGCCCCGCCCACCAGCTTTTCGTTGGTGAATGGCCCGTACATGTCGGCGGTGTCCAGCAGGGTTCCGCCGGCGTCGAGGAAGGCATGGATGGTGGCCACGGACTCCTGCTCGTTGCCCTGACCGTAAAACTCGCTCATGCCCATGCAGCCCAGGCCGAGGGCCGAGACGGTGAGCGGTCCGAGGGTACGTGTTTCCATAGGGATCTCCTGAACCAGAGGGGGATGTGGTGCCGTGGATGCCCGAGGGGCGGCTCGGCCAGAGGGGCTGCGGCGATCAGGCCACTCTAGCCAGCCTGCTTGCCGCGGGCAACGGTTTCCCGGGTTGTCATCGTCTTCCGGGCCGTCATAGTGGGACACGACGCAAAGAGTTAACCTCATCCGGTCGCGTAACCTGCCGAACCTTGGCAAAATGCAGGTGGATCAATTGCTTCTAAAGGAGACCCATGGGCGCGAACTCAGCGGAAAACACAAACCTTCGGCTTAAGGCCGTTTTGGACGTCCTGACCGAGGGGGTCTGGTCGGGCGAGAAGCTGAACGCCGGCGTCGTCCTGGGCGAGGCGATCGCGAGGGTGCCACTGAACGACCACGAGCGCGAACTGCTCAGCGGCGGCATTCCCCGCGGTCACAAGACGCTCACCACCGCCACGGCCAAGCTGGTCAAGGCCGGCTGGCTGGTCAAGGGCCGCTCCGGCTGGACCATCACCGAGGACGGCCAGCGCGCCACGGTTGCCTTCGCCGATCCCGCCGCTTTCACCGCCGCGCTCGACGCCGGTACCCCGGTTCCGGCCGACACTCCGCTGCCGTCCGCCCCCGCGGGGAAGCCGGCGCCCAAGGCTGCGCCGAAGGCCGCCAAAGTCGCGGCCAAGGTGGCCGACAAGGCAGCCAAGCTGGTCGAAGAGGCCGTCGCTCCGGTCGCCAAGGCGGTCCGGAAACGGAAGACCCCGGAGGGCGCGGCCGCTGAAACTCACGCGGAAACGCCAGCGGCAGCCCCGGCGCCGATTGAGCAGCCCGCGGCCGTAGCCGTTGCCGGGGACTTCAACGTCCTGCTGGGCGCGCCCGGGAACTGGGCTCCGCAGTATGACGAGTCCCAGATGCAGCTGGATGAAGTGGACCAGCTCTGGAAGCTCGCCGCGGAGCTGCCGGCGGGTTCCTATAGCTTCAAGATCGCGATCAACCGCTCCTGGGACGAAAACTACGGTGCGTTCGGAGCGTTCGACGGCGCCAACCACGAGGTGCATCACCGCGGCGGTGTCCTGGTCATCCGCTACGACCACCGGACCCGCGACATCGTCATCGACTAGGCGCCGACACCCAAAGATCCAGCCGACCTGCGCCTCGCGAGCCCAGGCTCAGAACCGGGTGGGGTCCGGGCTGGGCGGAACGGGCGGCGGCGGGACCGGGCCGGGATCCGGGATCGGCAACGGACCGGGCGTGGGGCTGGGTGTTGGGCTTGGACCCGGCGTGGGGACGGGCGCCGGCGGTGGCCCCGGATCCGGCGGGAACGGATCGCCGGGCTGCGGCTCCGGCGTTGTCGGGCCGGGTTCGGGCGGGAACGGGTCAGGACCAGGTGCCGGAGGGATCGTCATGGCTCCGATTATCGACCCACGTGGGCAGGCAGGGAAGACCCTGGCAGGGGAGACCTGCCAGGGAAGACCTGGCCGGCGAAGACCGGCCACGGAAGACCCTGCGCTCCCGAGCGTTACTAGTTCTTCTGCGCCGCGATCGACTTGTCCCGGTCCTCGAACACGTCTTCGCCGGGCCCGGTGAACGCGCGGGAGCGCTGCACAGCCTCGATGGAGCCGGTGAAGAGTTGCGAGTCGTGCGGGTCGGAGGGCATCCGCGCGGTGGTTTCGTCGGCGGCGGAGAGCCGGCCCGGCCGCTTCGCGGTGGGCCGGGCGGGGGTTGCCGGCTGGGTGGAGGCCGTGGCGGACGGCATGGATTCGAGCCGGACGTGCGGCAGCGCCGTCGGGTGGTCCTGCTGCAGGAAGAGCACCAGCTCCTCGCGGATCAGGCAGCGCAGGTCAAAGAGTGAGGCGCTGTCTCCGGCGCTGACCAGGATGCGCACCCGGACAAAGCCTGCCGTCGCGTCGGTGATCTGCAGGACGCCGACACGCTCGTCCCAGAGGTTGGTGCTGGCGAGTACCTTCTTGAGCTCGGCGCGCATGGCTTCCACCGGCGCGCGCCAGTCGAGGTCGAACTCCACGGTGCCCATCACTTCGGACTGGCGCCGGGTCCAGTTTTCGAACGGTGTGGTGGTGAAGTAGGTGGACGGCAGGATCAGCCGGCGGTCGTCCCAGATGTGGACCACCACGTAGGTCAGCGTGATTTCCTCGATCCGGCCCCATTCCTTCTGAACCACGACGACGTCGTCCACCCGGATGGCGTCCGTGAATGCGAGCTGGAGGCCGGCGAAGACGTTGACCAGCGAGGTCTGCGCGGCGAGGCCGGCCACGATCGAGATCACACCGGCGGAGGCCAACAGGCCGGCACCGAGGGCTTGGATGGCGGGGAATGTCAGCATGATGCTGCCCAGCGCCACCACCGCGATCAGCGCGACGCCGATCCGCCGGGCCATGATCACCTGGGTGCGGAGCCGCCGGGCACGCCGGTTGTCCGCCACATCCACGCGGTAGCGGGTCAGGATGATGGTTTCGATGACCAGCAGGACGGCGATCGCCAGCCAGGCCAGGGAAGCGATCAAGGCGATCACCAGGGCATGGTCCACGTTGCGGCGCCAGTCGGCGTCGTCGGTGGTCATGCTCAGCGCGATCCGGACCCCGATCAGGCAGAGCGCAAAGCGCAACGGAAGCCGTGCCTCCCGTGAGGTCTCGCGGAGTGCCTCCTGCTTGCGGTTGAGACGGAGGACGATGCGGCGGACCAGCCACGAGGCGACCAGCCCGGCGGCCACGGCGAGGACTACAGCGATATAGGGCATAGCGGAGCTTAGAAATTCTTGCATTACTTTCAGGTCTAGCAAGCTTCGCCGGGTCAACTGAAATCGGTGGAATGTCAACGTGGGCCTGCTCACCCAGGGCCGTTCCGGGCCGCCCCGGGCGCCAGTGCGCACGGCCGCCGGCCGGTTCGGGACCTAGTGCCCTTGATTCGGCGGCTGAATCCCCGAGAATGAGGCAAGTACTTGCATCTTTGGGGGAGGGTGACATGGGTCGCGCCGCGTTATTGACCGCTGCGGTTGGACTGGTCCTGGCGCTGGCGGCCTGCGGCATTCTCGGCACGGCGCCACCCAGCACGACGGCGGAGACCTCACCCGCCGCGTCCCCAGCCTCCGAATCCACAACGCCGTCGGGCTGGCAGACGTTCACGACGTCGGACGGGCTGGCCTTCGACTACCCGCCGGACTGGACCGCCAGGGATCCCGGCGACGCCCTCGGCGGGGCGTCCGTGGACGTCACGAACGCGGCAGGGAAACCGATGGCCCACTTGCGGACCAACATCGTCACCGGTGCGGAATGCAGCGAGCAGCACCCGTATCGGGTGTTCGATTCGCAAGCTGTCCAGGCGCTGGCGCGACCGGGCGCCGCGGACCGCACGGTGCCGCGCTACGTCTTCGAATCGCGCGGGGACGGCACCGGGCCGGTTCAGACGCAAACGACGACGGCCGCCTACGGGATCACCATGATGCCCGAGGAATCCGGGTCGCTCGCGTGCCCGATGTTCTTAATGTTCCTGTGGCCGCCGAGCGGGGCCTTGTTTGGCAGCGCCTACAACCCGGCCAACAATCTCACCCCGGGCGAGGCCTCGCTGCCGTACCTGGAGAAGGCGAAGCTCTACGCCGGTACCCCGGAGTACCGGGAGATCCGGACCATGATCACGTCGCTGCGGCCGGCTAAGGCGGCCGGGTAAGGCATCGATCTGGCCCGGGGCGCGCCTGGAGTGCGCGAGGGCCCGCCCGGCTACGAGCCGGGCGGGCCCTTATCGGAACCGATTCACACCGCGGGGAGGTGCCTCCGCCGGTGGGAGTGCTGCTGCGCCGGTTGGCTGCCTCTTGTCCGGGCGGCGCCCCAGGGGGTGGCGTGCGATTCCCTGATCAGCCCGGTGCCAGCGCACTCGCGGACCGCCATAATGCCGTCTGCGGCGGCGCGCTTGTCCTGGAAGGCCTTGGAGACGGCCAGCACTGTGCCATCCGCGCCCAGCAGGCGGAACCGGACGTTCGATTCTGCGTCGGTGAAGATCTCGAATTGCCCTGCCATGTCTTTATCCTTTCAGCGTTCCGGCGGGCGGCGCGGGGTGTCCGCTGCATGCCCGGTGCCGGAGGACTTCTATCCACCCTGCCCACCGCGCCGGGGGGACTAAAGGGGCGAAAGTCCCGGATGTTCCCAATGACGGGCGATCGCGGCGGACAAGCGCGGCTTTAGGATCGACCCTAGATAATCGATTTCCCTTACGATAGTGTTTTATTTGATACGAAATGCAAAAAATTGAGATCGCGGAAGTGCGCGAGGAACAGGAGACAAGGATGTCTTGGGGATTGATCAGTGCCATGGGGCACATCGGCATTCAGACGACGAAACTCGAGGACTCGGTGTTCGACGCAACCCAGATCCTCGGGCTCCGGGAAACCGAACGGACGGCGGGCGCGGTCTACCTCGCCGCCGGCAACGTGCACCATGAACTGGTCTACGTTGAGTCCGACGTGGACGGCGTCGACAGCTTCGGCCTCGTGGCCCGGGACGGCGATGCGCTGCGGATCATCCGCAAGCGCGTGGAGGATGAGAATTTCCGGATCATCAGCGAGAAACCCCGGGGTGCGGGCATCGAAGACGGGTTCTCCTTTGTGGGACCCGAGGGCTTCGTTTTCGAGATTTACGTCGGCATGCAGGAGAACCACGCGCCCCAGCTCTCGTTCGGTCCAGACCGCTATGGCCACATCAACTTCCACCCGCGGGATGTGGGCGGGATGATGAGGTTCCTGCATCGTGTCCTGGATTTTCGGCTCTCTGACGTAATCGGCGACGACTTTGCCTACTTCATGCGCTGCAACCCGGACCACCATGGCATCGCTCTGGTCCGCGGCGAGGGGACACTGCACCACCATGCGTGGCAGACCCAGAGCATCGCCGATCTGGGCAAGCTCGGCGACCGTTTGAACAAGCTGGGGCGGGACCTGATTTGGGGCCCGGTGCGCCACGGGGCGGGCCATAACATTGCCGCCTACTTCGTGGAAACCTCGGGCGCCGTCGTCGAGCTGTACACCGACCTGGAGCAGATCTACGACGATGCCAGGCCCCCGGTTGTCTGGGGCGAGGATGAGAACTGGTACAACATGTGGGGCCAATACCGCCCGCTCGACTTCCGCCAGCACGGGCTGGCTCCCGTGGACCTGCGCTCAGTTGGCGCCACACGCCGCTAGGAGTGAATAGCCGCCGTGCGGCCAGTCCACAGCGCCCACCAGAACGAAGTTCAGATAAAACACTTTTACGGGATTATGCGTAATCCATTTGATGGATGGGTGTGAGGCGCGTCATACTGGAGCCTGCCTGTGATGCAGCTCATGGTGGCCCTGACGGGCGCTCCTAAGAGAAACGAAATGAGCACATGCCCAACCCCAAAAGCACCCTGACACCCCTCGACCGGCCACACCCCGCTGTGGGTCCTGGTACCGAGCCCGCGACTGCTTCAGTCAAGGCATCGGACTCGCTAAATACGAAGAATATGCGTCGGATCCTCGGATCGAGCCTCGTTGGCAGCATCATCGAGTACTACGACTTCATTCTTTATGCCACCGCGGCCTCGCTGGTGTTCGACAAGGTCTTCTTTGCCAACCTCGGCCCGGGATTCGCGCTGTTCGCGTCCTTCGCCACCCTCGCGGTCGGCTACGTCGCACGCCCGCTCGGTGGCATAATCTTTGGCCATTTCGGCGACAGGATAGGCCGAAAACACGTGCTGGTGCTGTCGATGCTGCTCATGGGCGGCTCCACGGTGCTGATCGGCGTCCTGCCGACGACGGCGCAGATCGGGATCGCCGCGCCCGTGGTGCTCGTGCTGCTGCGGGTGGTCCAAGGCATAGCGGTCGGCGGTGAGTGGGGCGGAGCCACCTTGATGGCACTCGAACACGCCCCTGCGAAGAAGCGCGGGCTGGCGGCCTCCTTCGCCAATGCCGGCGGACCGGCCGGCGGCCTGCTGGCAACGCTGGTGGTTTCCGCTGTTTCCGCAGCCACAGGCGATCAGTTCCTGGTCTGGGGCTGGCGGCTTCCCTTCCTGTTCAGCGCGCTGCTGATCGTGGTCGGACTGGTCATCCGCCTCAAGGTGGCGGAGACCCCTGCCTTCCAGGAACTCAGCGCCAAAGCCGACCAGACCCGCCGGACCCCGCTGGTAGAGGTGCTGCGCAGCCACCCCCGCGCCGTCGTCGTCACCCTCGTGGCGACGCTGGGTTTCTATTGCTGCCAGGGCCTGCTCACCGTCTGGGGTGTGTCCGTGGCAGTCGCGAGCGGCGTGGACCGCTCTGAGGTGCTGAACTGGAAAGGTGCTGCGGCGGTCGTGACCGTGGCAGTCTGCTTCTACTCGGCCAGGCTAAGCGACCGGATCGGCCGCCGCGCGGTGCTCACGGGAGCCGGCATTGCCGCGGCGGTCCTGGCATATCCCTTGATCATGCTGGTCAGCAATGGGACGCTCTGGGGCTTCGCCACCGCCGTCGTGATCGGCAACGGGCTGCTTCAGGGAGCTCTCGGCGGACCTATCGGCGCCTACATCTCCGAGCAGTTCCCCACCGACGTCCGCTACACCGGGGCATCCCTTTCCTATCAGGGCGCCTCGATGATCGGCGCAGGCTTCACCCCGATGATAGCGACCGGGCTGGTGCTCGCCGGCAGCGGATCGATGTGGCTGGTGGGGGTCTTCTGGGTCGCGGTCCTCCTCGCCGGAGTCTGGGCAGTCCGCCTGACCCGGGAGGGCTCCGAGCTCGCGCTCTGAACTTCCTGGCCCCTCGAGCCCGGCTGCGCCGCTTGCGGCGCGCCGGGCTCGGCGTTGCCCCAGGGAAACTGCTAAATCAATTTTTCTGATCTCCATGCTCTGAAACGTGTCATTTACGCAACAAGTGGACACTGCCATGATGGATCCAGCGAGGCGCCGCAGCTTGGCGCGAACCACGAAAGGAATCAAGGCAATGAAGCCGAAGAATCATATGGTGCTGACAACGTTCATGTTGCCGGCGGGCTACCACAAGGACAGTTGGCGCATGGAGGGCAGCCGGGCCGAGGAACTGGGGAACCTGGAGTTCGTCGCAGACCTGACGGCCATGGCGGAGGCTGCCAAGCTCGACGCTGTGTTTTTCGGCGACATCGTCCATGCCAACACCGTGATGCGCGGAGATATCAAGATGAACGGGTTCTACGAGCCCATGACCGTGCTCGCCGCACTCGCCGCCAGGACCAAGAACATCGGTCTCATCGGTACGATGTCGACGTCGTTTTCGGAACCCTACAACCTGGCCCGGCAGCTGTGCGGACTCGACCATATGTCCAACGGCCGGGCGGGCTGGAACATCGTCACGTCCTCCGACGGCTTCCGCAACTATGGCGTCGACGAGGTCCCGGATCCGGCCGTGCGCTACCGGCGCGCCACCGAATTCGTGGACGTGGTGCAGCGCCTGTGGGACAGCTGGTCTGATGACGCCATCATCGTGGACCGTGCCTCGGGAGAATACGTGGACCGGAGCAAGCTCCGGCCCATCAACCATAAGGGTGAGTTCTTCGAGGTCGAGGGGCCGATCAACATGCCACGCTCGCCGCAGGGCCGTCCGGTGCTGGTCCAGGCCGGTTCCTCGGGCCCCGGAATGGACCTGGGCTCCTCGGTTGCCGACGGCATCTACACGGCCCAGCCGTTCAAGCAGCCGTCGGTCGAGTTCTACACGAAGTTCAAGAACATGGTGGCCGAGAAGGGCCGGAACCCCGACGACGTGAAGATCATCCCGGGAATCCTGCCGATCCTCGGGGACACCGAGAAGGAAGCACAGGACCTGGCCAATGAGCTCGCGGGCTACGTCCACCTCGGCAACGGACTGCAGCAGGTCGGGGCGGACCTGCGCATGGATCTTTCCGAGCTCGAGTTTGATGAGTCCATCCCCGCAGAATGGTTTTCCGATGACCCCAAACTCGGCAGCCGTTACCAGATTTACCGCAAGAAGAGCGTGGACATGGGCATGACGCTGCGCGAGCTGATCGTGGACCTGGCCCGTTCCACCGGCCACCAGTGGATGGCAGGCACGCCCTCCCAGGTCGCGGACCGCATGGTGGATTGGTTTGAGTCGAAGGCCTGCGACGGCTTCAACCTCAACGCCCCGTTCAATCCCGGCGGATTCAAACTGATCTGCGACAAGCTGGTCCCGGAGCTCCAGGACCGCGGCTACTTCCGCAGCGAATACGAGGGCACCACGCTGCGGGACAACTTCGGGCTGTCGCGCCCGTCGGCCTAATCCCGAGGTTCGTCGCCGCCGGGCCGGAAGCGCTCGACGGCGACGTCAACCCACGCTTGGGCCCGTGCGTTTAAGCGCATGCTGCGGGCCCAGGCGAGGGATACCGTGGCCCGCGCGCCCCCAGTGGCTCGCGGCTCCGAGACCTGCTTGAGCACCACGCGCAACTCCTCATAGGGTGCGTCGAGCATCGGCTGCTGGAAAAGAACTGCTACGCCACGGCCGCCCGCAACTAGCGAGCGGACTGTGGCGTAGCTGCGTGAGCGGTGCCGTATGTCGGGGGCCAGGCCGGCCGTGCGGTACATGTCCAGGACTCGCGTGGAGATCGGCGGCGCATCGAAAAAGATGACCGGATCTGCTGCCACGTCCTTAAGGGTCACCACCTGGGCTTCGCGAAGTGGATGGTTGTCCGGCAACAGGATGTACGGATCGACGGAAAGCAGGGGGGCCGTCTTGAGCGCCGGAGACACATCCATGTCATAGAGGAATGCTGCGTCAATGGAGCCGTTGAGCAGCCGTTCCTGGAGATCCTCGTGGTAGCCCTCGACGAAGTCGACCTCCACGTGCGGGCATTGGGTCGCGAAGTCGGTGAGCATCGGCGGGATGATCGTGGGCCCCAGCGGCATGTAGCAGCCGACTTTCAGAGGGCCGCGGATGTCCACACGGTCCCTCTTGGACAGCGACGTGATGTCATCCGCGAGATCCAGCAACTGCCTCGCCTGTCGGAACACGACTATTCCCGTCGATGTCAGGGTCAGCCCCTTTGACTTGCGCTTGATGCACAGCTGGGCGCCTACGATCCGCTCCAGCTCGGCGATAGACATGGAAATCGCCGACGGTGCCATATGGAGCCGCCGGGCGGCCTCACTCATCGTCCCTGACTCGGCGGCGACGACGAAATGGAGAACCTGGCGAAGAGTGATCGAGGGATGGGAGACGAGATTCATATTGTCAATTCTACTGATAAGCCTATACAGAAATCGACGGTTTACTTGAGGCATCCATGTTGCCATGATGGAATGGCGCCCCAGACGGGCGCCAGTGTGACGGCCGCCCCGTGGCGGCGCCTTCCCGGAAAGTGACGTGAACGTAGATGGACGCCCAAACGCAATTCCTCGACCTGGCCGA
Source organism: Arthrobacter sp. 05N428_2 (assembly GCF_056397065.1). NCBI lineage: Bacteria > Bacillati > Actinomycetota > Actinomycetes > Micrococcales > Micrococcaceae > Arthrobacter > Arthrobacter sp. 05N428_2. The sequence goes on from NZ_JBFTMR010000009.1 coordinate 25,460, forward strand.
AGCCATTGTCGGCGCGGATAATGTTGTCCGAGCGACCCCGCAAGAGGGCTACATCGATCCCTACCCGCTGAACTCGGGACGGGCGAAGTGGCCGGGCGTGCGCCCCGGCAGTGTGGAAGAGGTTCAGGACGTCGTCCGGATCGCCAACGAGACCGGCGTGCCGCTGTGGTCTTTCTCCAAGGGTAAGAACCTCGGTTACGGCGGCCCGGAGCCGCGCACCCGGGACATGGTGGCCCTGGATCTGAGCCGGATGAACAAGATCATCGAGGTGGACGACCAGCTCAACTACGCGGTGATCGAGCCCGGTGTCACCTTTTTCGAGCTTTTTGACTACATCCAGGCCAAGGGCCTGAAACTGTGGATGTCCGTCCCCGCACTCGGTTGGGGATCGGTCATGGGCAATGCCCTGGACCGGGGGTACGGCATGACGCCGATGGGCGACCACGTCCAGTCAGTGTGCGGAATGGAGGTGGTGCTGCCGGACGGCGAGCTGCTCCGCACCGGAATGTGGGCCATGGAAGGCACGGACCTCGGCCCCATCTTCAAGGGCGGCTTCGGGCCGACCCTGGACGGCATCTTCACCCAGTCCAACCTGGGTGTTGTGACCAAGATTGGTCTGTGGCTGATGCCGTGGCCGGACGTCTACATCAACGGCGACGTCGTGGTGGAGCGCGAGGAGGACATGCCCCGGCTGGTTGATATCCTCACCCAGCTCCGCCGGGAGGATGTCATCCAAAACAATGCACTGTGCGGCAACGTGGTCAGGGCCGCGACCATGAACGGTCCCCGTTCCCGCTGGTACACCGGCGAGGGGTCAATCCCCGATGACCGGCTGGAGGAGATGCGCCAGGAGATGGGCATCGGGCAATGGAACGCCAAGTTCGCCATCTACGGCGACAAGGGCCTGGCCGAGCGCCGGCTGGAAATCATCCGGGAGCGTTTCGCCGGGCTCGAGGGATTCACCGTCAGAGCCCGCCTCTATGAAGGTGCCGAGGGCGCCCAGGTGGCGTACGAGGACATCGCCCAGATCGACCGCACCCAGATGGCCGGCGTTCCGACGCTCAAACCGCTGTCCACGGTTGCGTGGGCCGCCGAGAACGGCGGCCACATCGACGCGGCCCCCATCATTCCGGCCAGGGGCGAGGAGGTCTGGGAGTTCTACCAGGAGGCCAAGGAGCTTTACCGCCGCCACGGCTTCGACCTGTACATCGGCTATCACCTGTATCCACGGCACATGGTGCACGTGACCATGATTTTTTTCGAGAATGACAACCAGGAGCAGCTGGCCCGGGCGCGGGCTCTCTATGCCGAACTGCTTGCCGCTGCCCGCCGCCGCGGCTATGCGCCTTATCGCAGCCACGTGGACTACATGGACGTCATCGCGGACGGCTTCGATTACGGCAACCATGCCATCCGCCGCGTCCAGGAGAGGCTGAAGGACGCGCTGGACCCGAACGGGATCCTGTCCCCGGGCAAGCAGGGCGTCTGGCCCCGCCGCTACCGCGCGGTCGAAGCGCAGGTGCCGGACGGCGTCGCGGTCTCCGTCCTGGAGTAGGGCGGCTGTCGACAAGACCTGCAGACTGTCGCGGGACGGGAAGACAAAATGACAAAAAGGGCCGGACGCTGGTGGAAGAAACCAGCGTCCGGCCCTGTTCGCTTGCGGAATCCGGGCGGCGGACTAGGCGCCGCTGATATTGACCGCCACGGACTTGACTTCGGTGTAAGCCTCCACGCCTTCGCGGCCGTTCTCCTTGCCCCAGCCGGACTGCTTGAAGCCGCCGAACGGCATATTCGCATCCATGCCGCCGGCAGCGTTGACCCGCACATTTCCCGCCTTGATCCGGCGCGCGAACTGGTGGGCCCGGGAGACGTCCTTCGTCCAGATGGTCGACGAGAGGCCGTAGATCGTGTCATTGGCCCGCGCCACGATGTCCGCGACGCTGTCCCCATCCCGGAAGGTTGCCGTGGAGAGCACGGGCCCGAAGATTTCCTCGCGGACCACCCTCATTTCATGGGTCGTGTTCCGGAGGATGGTCGGCTGGATGAAGAAGCCATTTCCCGGGACTGCCGCACCACCGGTGACCAGTTCTGCGCCCTGCTCCCGGCCGCTCTCGATGTAGCCGAGGATGCGCTCGCGTTGCTGCGCGGAGATCACCGGGCCGAGCTGGGCCTGCGGGTCGATCCCGGCGCCGATCCGGAGCGCCCCGGCCCTGTCCGCGATCCCGGCAATCACCTCATCCGCCACGGACTCATGGACGTAGAGACGGGAGCCAGCAGCGCAAACCTGGCCGGTGTTGCCGAAGATACTCATCGAGGCGCCATCGATGGCCCGTTCGAGGTCCGCATCCGGGTAGATGACCACCGGGGATTTTCCGCCGAGCTCCAGCGAGACGCGCTTCAAATTCCCCGCGCAGGAGGCCAGCAGGTGCTTGCCCACGGCCGTCGATCCGGTGAAGGAAATCTTGTCCACGAGCGGATGGTCCGCGATCCGCTGGCCGGCAACCGCACCGAGGCCCTGGACAATGTTCAGCACGCCGGGCGGGAAGCCCACCTCCAGGGCCAGCTCGCCCAACCGGACTGCGGTCAGCGGTGTAAGTTCCGCGGGCTTGAGCACGACAGTGCAGCCGGCGGCCAAGGCAGGCGCCAATTTGGCCGCCGTGATGGCCAACGGGCTGTTCCACGGAACGATCAAACCAACGACGCCGATGGGTTCGCGAAGGGTATACGCGTGCCACTCGCCTGGCAATGAGACGTTGCGGGTCTCGCCGTTTAGCTTCGTCGCCCAGCCCGCGTTGTAGCGGAACGACTCCGCGGCCCCGCCAATTTCGAAGGCCCGGGCAATGCCAAGGGGCTTTCCCGTGTTCAGCGTTTCCAGCAGGGCCAGCTCGTCGGCGGCGGTCTCGATGGCCTCGCCGAGCTTCCAGATCAGCCGRCTCCGCTGGGCCGGGGTCATCGCTGGCCAGGGGCCGGAGTCAAAGGCCCGCCGGGCGGCCTCGACGGCCCGGTCGACATCCCCCGCGGTCGCGGAGGCAGAGTCGACCAGCTGTTCGCCGCTGGATGGATCGATGAGGGACAAGGGCTCGGCGCTGCCTTCCACCCATGCGCCGTCGATGAGCAGGCGCAGCGGCCTGGCCAAAAGGTCCGGGCGCGCAGGCGTGGAGAGGGTCTGGGTGAGGGGCATCGTTGGCTTCCTTCCGGGAGGCGGATTGCGTCGCATCTCAAACTATGTCTTCTGTGATGGTTGCCACATCGTATCCACCAAGATACATTGTTCTAGGAATTATGCATTTATTTGTAACCTTCGTATCGGGCCTGCCGCCCAATCGACCAGCAAGCATTCAGGCGCCACGTGGTCCGGGTTCCCCGGCACGGGCGCCAGTACTCAATGAGGAGATTCTGGATGGAAAAGCACAAGCGTTACTCACTGTTGGCCAAGGTCCTGACGCCGGCCGTTGCCGGACTTACCCTGCTGTCGTTGGCCGCCTGTGGCGCCCCCAGCGCTGCGAGCAGTGCGGCCAGCGGAGGATCGGAAGGCAAGACCTCGATCAAGGTGGTCGTAGCACCTATCCAGTTCGAAACGGCGTACGTCGCCAAGGAGAAGGGCTTCTTCGATGCAGCCGGCCTCACCGTCGAGATCGTCCCGGGCGCCGATCCCGCGGCCAACCTGGCGCAGACCGTGAGCGGACAGGCCGATATCACCACGGCGTCGTGGGGCGTCATGACAACCGCGACGGCGAAGGGCATGCCGGTGAAGGTGATTTCCGGTAACGGCGTGGTTGATCCCAACGTCGACAACTCCGGAATCCTGATCCCCAAGAACAGCGGCATCAAGACCGTCGCCGATCTGAAAGGCAAGAACGTTGCCGTCGTCGGCGTGAACACCGGTGGCGACATCCCGATGCTCCAGGCCGCCGCAGCGGCAGGAATCGATCCCAAATCGATCACGGAAATCGCCGTCCCGTACGCGGGCATGCAGGCCGCGCTGGAACAGGGAACGGTTGATGCGGCGTTCGCGGCGGATACCTTCTACCACCAGCTCGTTGACGCGGGCTTCAAGAGCATCGCCAGCCCCGTGCGGGAGTTCCAGGGCAACATGCCCGTGACCGTCTGGGCTGCCACCGATGCCTGGCTCAAGAGCAATCCGGGGACCGCCAAGAAGTTCAATGACGCAATGACCAAGGCCGCCGCGTTCTACACGGACCCGGCCAACGTCAAGGCAATCGTGGACATCACCGCCCGGATCAAGCAGGTTGACGCTTCGAAGGTCAACCCCAAGGCCTACGTTCCGGTGAACGTCTCCATCAACCTGGCGACCGGACAGGCCGGCATCGATGCCATGAAGGACCTCGGGTTTGTCACCAAGCCGTTGACCGCCGAAGCCATGCTCTGGGCCGACGCCCCGCGCTTCGCCAAGTAAGGCTGCACGGGCACCACGAACATGACGGAGAGATCGATATGAAGACAAGCACAAAGTCGCTGGACTGGGGTCTGAACGCCCAGCGGCTGTTGGCGGTAGCCGTACTCCTGGCCATCTGGCAGGTGGTCATCTGGAGCGGCACACTGCCTTCGATGACGCCGGGCGTCGCCGCCCTGGCATCCTCCATCGGGGAGGCAGTGGCGTCGGCAACGTTCTGGTCAGCCTTGGCGCAGACGATGGCGGCGGCGGTCAGCGGCTGGCTGATCGCCGTGGTGGCCGGGACCGTGCTCGGATTGCTGATCGGCTCTGTCCGCGTGCTGGACCGCTCGACGTCGATCCTGATCGACTTCGGGCGTTCTTTCCCCGTACTGGCACTGATGCCGGTGGTCATCATGCTCCTGGGCGCAACCGCACAGATGGAGACCGTCGTCGTCGCCCTGTCCTGCCTCTGGCCGGTATTGGTGCAGACAATTTACGGGGCCCGGCGGATGGAGGCGGCGGTGGTGGATACGGTGCAGATCTTCCAGATTCCGGCGTTCCTCCGGTTCCGCCGGGTGCTGCTCCCGAGTGCCACACCTTTTATTGCCACCGGGATCCGGATCGCCGCCTCGATCTCCATCCTTGTCGCCGTCGGCGTGGAGGTGCTGAGCCAGACGCCGGGTATCGGCCGGCAGATCACCCTTGCACAGCAAGCGCAGCGGTGGGATTCGGCCTTTGCTTACCTCTTCTTCGCCGGGTTGGTGGGCTGGGGCATCGCCAGCCTGCTGCATTTCGCTGAAGGCCGGATCCTCAAATGGAATAGGCAGACCAATGACTGATACCGCACTCCGCCCCGAATCAAAGACGGGGACCCCGGCCCGGCCCAGGCGGTCAAAGGTGGAGCGCGTGCGCAGCCGTCCCGCACAGCTGGCCTTGAACATATTGCAGCGCACGTGGTTGATCGTCGTCGTGTTTGCCGTTTGGTGGATTGCGACGGCAGACAGTACGAACGTCTTTATCCCTTCGCTCGAGTCGATCCTGACCAGCCTGTTCCGTGACCTCAGCAACGGCGTGATCGCCTCGGGAGCGGCCTACAGCCTGGGCAACCTGGCTGCCGGCCTCCTGATCGCGGTGGCTGTCGGGATCGTCGGGGGACTGATCCTCGGCGAGACGAAGCGGCTGCGGGAAATCGTGGATCCGGTGATTCACTTCTTCCGGTCGGTTCCGCAGGCGGCCCTGGTTCCCCTGATCATTGGTGCGTTCGGGATCGGACAGGGACCGAAGATCTATACGATCGCCTTCGCCTGCATGTGGCCGGTGCTGCTGAACACCATCGACGGTGTCCTGGGCGTGGAACCGACCATCCGGAAGTTCTCCAAGGTCTACCGCATCCCGCGGGGCCTGCATTTCCGCAAGGTGGTGCTCCCGGCGGCGCTGCCGCAGATCGTGGCCGGCGTTCGCGTGGCGCTTCCGATTGGAATCACGGTGATGGTGGTGAGCGAACTTTTCGCCGCCAACAAGGGCTTGGGTTTCTACATCCTCAATTCCTCCGCGACCTTCATGGTGCCGGAGACGTGGGCCGGGGCGCTGCTCGTCGGCGTCATCGGATATATCCTCTCCCTCCTGTTCATCGTCCTTGAACGCAGGATCCTGGGCTGGTACTTCAAGTCAGGCGCAAAATGACACTTCCGATCCAACAGAAATACGAAGGAGCTCCCATGGCCATTCAGGCAGCACTCGAGGAGGAGCAGGTGGCAACGACGCCGCTGCTCCAGGTCCAAGGGCTGACGATGAGTTACGGCGTCGGTGACTCCGAGAACAAGATCCTGAGTGATCTGAATCTTGAGGTGAACGACGGCGAATTCGTCTCCATCGTCGGTCCGTCCGGTGTTGGCAAGACCACCCTGCTGCGGTGCCTCTCGGGCCTCATCCAACCCCGGAGCGGCACCGTGAGCGTGGGCGGGGAAACTATCAACGGCCCCCACCGGGACCTGGCCGTAGTCTTCCAGGACTACAGCCGCTCACTGATGCCCTGGATGACCACGCTGGAGAATGTGGCCTTTCCGTTGCAGGGTCGCGGGGTGGGCAAGAAAGAGCGGAACGAAACCGCCGAGAAGAACCTTGCGGCGGTGGGCCTTGCCGGCCAGGGCCACAAGTATCCGTGGGAAATGTCAGGCGGCATGCAGCAGCGCGTGGCAATTGCCCGGGCCTTGGCCTACAACGCCAAGGTCCTGCTGATGGACGAACCGTTCGCGTCCGTGGACGCTCAGACCAGGTTTGACCTTGAGGACCTCGTGATCGATCTCCAGGCGTCTTTGGGAGTCACCATCATCCTGGTCACACACGACATCGACGAAGCGTTGTACCTGGCGGACAAGGTGATCGTCCTGGCGGAGAAGCCCGCCACCGTGGTGGACGTCATCGAGACCGGGTTCGGCGACCATCGCGACCAGGTCGAAACCAAGGCGGACCCGCGTTTTGCCGAGGCGCGGGCGCGCATCCTCCACCGACTGCGGGACCACTAGTGCCAGCCTGCCGAGAGGACGCGAAGTGAAACTGGGAACCATCGAACGCCCCGGAGGCAGCGCCGTCGTCGTACAAGCAGGCGAGCACGAGGTGGCTGTCTTGCCGGGCTTCAGCAGCGTGGACGAAGTAGTGCAGACAGACGAGGCCACGTGGCGGGCGGCGGCCGCCGAGGCCCTGCGCAGCGGGCAACGGCTGCCATCCGCCGAGCTGTCCTGGCTGCCGCCGGTGGTCCGGCCCGGCAAGATCCTCTGCGTCGCGCTCAACAACAGCGCGAACCCCGATCGCATCATGTCCGGTCCGGACACTCCCGCGATGTTCGTCAAGCCGTCCTCCTCCTTGGTGGGGCACGGCAAGCCGATTGTCACGAAGCCTTCCTATGGGCGGGTTCATCCCGAGCCGGAGCTCGCCGTGGTCGTGGGCACCGGCGGGGCCGACATCGCAGAGGACGACGCCCTGAAACACGTCTTCGGTTACACGATCATCAACGACATCACCTCGCCAACCATGCGCGATACGGATACCTTCCACTACCGGGCGATCCATCCGAGTACAGAAGAACCCGAGGGTGTCCGATACGTGGATAGCTGGGTGAGCTACCCTGCCCGGTACAAGGGATCTGACACTTTCGGGCCGCTCGGTCCCTGGGTCGCAACGGCCGAGGATATCCCGGACCCGCACGCGCTCCGCATCACGTGCAGCCACGACGGCCGCGTGGTGACGGACGATAACACCGCCAACCTCCGCTTTAGCGTGGCCCAGGTTATCGCCTTCGCCTCCGAGTACCTTGCGCTGGAACCAGGTGATGTCATCGCCATGGGTACGGCACTGCGCCGGTCCGCCAAGGGAGGCGCCGTGCAGAACCTCGACCTCGCCAAGGTGGGCGGCTCCGTGGCAGTTGAAATCGAGGGGATCGGGGTGCTCTCCAACCCCGTGGAGTGCCGGTGACAGTTTTGACTCCGGAGCACCGCGCCGCCATTGGCGATCTCAATGCGAGGTTCGCCTGGGCACTTGACCTGAAGGAATACGACTCGCTGCGGGACCTCTTCACCCCTGACTGCCACTATGCCAGCACGGGAGGGGAGTTCTTCGGGGTGGACCAGCTCATCGAATCCTTCCGCGCTCGCACCGGCACCCGCACCACACGCCACGGTCTGGGCAACCTGCTGTTGGACGGGGTCACAGCGTCCACGGTGAACGGGCGGGGGAGCTGGCACACGTTTGCGAGCAACGCCGAACCACCCCAGGGCGTGGACGTGTACATGGTGGCGGACTTCCGCGATAGGTATGTCCTCGCCAAGGGAACCTGGCGCATCGCCGAACGTCTCATCTCGCCGGTCTTCCGAAGGCCCGAGCTCGGGCCGCCCGCCACTACCAGCCCTCCAGGAAGGATCTGACATGCTTGACGACGACGCCGAGAGGGTCCGGGATCTGGCACACCTCGGTCACGTATCGCTTCTAACGCCCGACCTTGACCAGACGCGCCACTATTTCGTCGAATTGCTCGGCATGGACGTCGTCGAGGAGTCCGACGACTCGCTTTATTTGCGCGCCTACGGCGACTACGAGCGGTGGAGCCTGAAACTCACTCGTTCTCAACACGCTGGGGCCGAGTACGTTTCCTGGCGTGCGGTCAGTCCTCGGGCCTTGCGGCGGCGCGTCGCCTGGCTCGAGGACAATGGACACGCCGGAAGGTGGGTCCCCGCCGAACTTGGTAAAGGCCGCGCCTACGAGTTCGAGGACCCGGACGGCCACACCTTCCGCCTGTATTACGAGACGGAGCGCTATGCGGCGCCCGACGGGAAACGCGCGGTTATCCCCGTGAACGTGCAGGCCTACGCCGGGCGGGGAGCGAACGTCCACCGCCTTGACCACATCAATCTCCTCGCACAGGACGTACGCGGCTGCCGGGAATTTTGGGAGGCCGGGTTCGGGCTACGCACCTACGAGATCATCCAGGACTCCACCGGCCAGTCAGAGGTCGGTGCTTGGATGAGCAGCTCCATCCAAGGTCACGAGCTGATCTACACCCAGGAAAAGACAACCGGCAGCGGCCGGCTGCATCATCTTGCCTATGCCGTGGACACGCGCGAAGAGGTGCTCCGGGCGGCGGACATCATGGCCGACGCCGGCATCTACATCGAGGCGGGCCCCTCCCGGCATACCGCGATCCAGGGCTTCTACCTCTACACCCGCGAACCTGGCGGGAACCGCATTGAAGTGGCAAATGGCGGCTACCTCGTCTTTGCCCCGGACGCGCAGCCGTATGTTTGGACTGCTGCAGAGTGGGCCGCCAAGCCGGGGTGGGGAGCGGTGATACCGCCGGAGTTCCATATCTACGGCACGCCCGTGGCGGAGGTGGCCCATGTCTAGGCCCGGCAACGCGCGGGTCCCGCTGCGACCGCCCGGCGAGCTCGACGACGGCCAGCTCGCCCTGTACAACCGCATCGTCGGGGGACCACGCCAGTCCCAGGCGGGCCAGATCCCAATCGTTGACCGCTCCGGTGCACTCCTCGGGCCCTTCGGGCTCATGACCATCGCCCCGGAGATAGGCGATGCGATCCAGGCCGTGGGAGCCGCCCTGCGGTTCGCCAGCAGCCTCGAGGACCTGGTGCGCGAAGCGGCCATCCTGTTGGTCGCCACCCGCCACAGTTGCGAATTCGAGTGGTACGCGCATGCCGGGGCGGCCCGCGCGGCCGGACTCGACGACGGGCAGCTCGCGGCACTGGGCGAACTGCGGATCCCGCAGGGATTGCAGCCGGCGCAGCGGGCTGCCCTGGGGGTCATGCTGGCCCTACTGGAGGACCAGTCGCTAGGCGACGCGCAGTACCACGACGCGGTCGACATTCTTGGAGAGCGACAGCTCGCCGAGCTCGTCTGGCTGTGCGGGTACTACAGCCAACTGGCCCTGGCGCTCGCCGTTTTTCGTCCTCCGATGCCGGCTGCGGCTCCGGGCGCCTAAGCTTTGCGCCTAGGCTTTGGCCTTCTCGAGTCCGGGCTCGGCTGCTTCCTTCTCGACTCCGGATTCCAGGATGGCTTTCAGCGTGATCTCGTAGTGGTTCCGGATGAGCCGGGAGGCGAGACCCGCATTCCGGTCCAACGCGGCGGCCATAATGTCGCGGTGCTCCTGTGCGATGTCGCGGTCCATGAATCGGGTGGCGCGGCCGGCCCAGCGGCCGTACAGCTGTGCCAGGTCGGACAGGGTGGAGGCGAGGTCGATCAGCACCGGCACGCCACAGGCTTCGAGCAGTTTGGCGTGGAACGCCTGGTGCGCGCGGTCCCACGCTTCCGTCAGCTCGCCGTTTGCGCTCTCCTCGCGGTAGGGAGTGCGCTCCAGCGTGTGGTGGGCCGCGATGAGCTCCGATTCCCAAGCGAGGTCCCCGCGCTTGACGGCCAACCCGATCCCGAACTCTTCCGAGACGCAGCGCAGTTCCGTGATGTCCTTGATCTCGTCCAAGGAGAGCGTAGGAACGAAGAACCCGCGGTTCGGTTTGAGTATCACCAGGCGGTCTCCAACCAGCCGCGTCAGCGCCTCACGGATTACGGTGCTGCTGGTCTTGTAGTGCTTGGTGAGTGCCACCAGCTGCAGCTTGTCACCGGCGCCCCAGCGGCCAGCCAGGATGTCATCCCGCAGCGAGTCACGGATCTGCGTGCTGAGGGTCTCAGACTCGATACTTTTCGACATGTGCATTATTGTACCTCACAGCAAATTATATTTTCTTTATTGACTTATGCAATTTCGCTCCTAGAATTGGATGAGCATACGGAGAGACCTGAATCACAACAGACCCCGTCATTACCAAGGAGAACCGCCGTGACCAACTCCACCACCGAAGCCCTCCAGACCCGCGAGGAGCACGTCATCGACGACCTCTACTGGCGGGACAGGTATGAGCCCATCGCGGAAGACGACGAGTTTTTGCAGAAGATTGTGGACACCTCAGACCTCCCGGCGTTGATGGTGGCGCTGGCTGCAGTAACGAAGGACTTCTCCCTGCTGCGCGAAGATCTGCGTCCGCCGCAGCCGCCGGCGGAAATCGTCGGCCAGCCGCACGGCGGCATGAGCCAGGAGCAGCAGGCGACGGCGCGTGGACTGGCTTTCGAGGCGCTGAAGCGGGTTCGCGATGAGCACCTGACCAGCGTCGGCCCCCTGACCGAGGCGCAGGCTGACGACATCCTGACCTGGATCACCAATGCGGCCAACCCCGACTACCACCCCATGCTGATGCACGACATGGCCCTGGTCGAGGGCAAGAGCGGCAAGCCCGCGTGGGACTTCAATGACATTGCCGTGGGCCGGGAATTCAGCGTGGCCGTCATCGGTTCCGGGGTCTCCGGGATGGCCGCCGCGTACCGGCTCAAGCAGGCCGGGGTTCCCTACACGGTATTCGAGAAGGGTCATACCGTCGGCGGCACCTGGTGGAAGAACACCTATCCGGGCGTCCGGCTGGACACGCCGAACTACGCCTACAGCTTCTCCTTCGCCCAGCGCGACGACTGGCCCCAGCAGTTCTCGCAGGGATCTGAGATTTTCGAATACACTCGGCAGGTGGCCGAACGCGGCGGCATCCTCGGTGAGATCGAGTTCAACACCGAAGTCACATCCGCCAGCTATGACGAGGCCGCGGGCCTCTGGAACGTCGACATCATCGACGCCACCGGCCAGCCGGCCACCCGACGGTTCAACGCCGTGCTCTCCGCCGTCGGTCAGCTGGACCGGCCCAAGTATCCCGATGTTCCGGGACGCATGGACTTTGCCGGCATCCAGATGCACTCCGCCGAGTGGGACAACAGCGTCGACGTGACCGGCAAGCGGGTGGCCGTCATCGGCACCGGTGCCAGTGCTTACCAGATCGTCCCCGCAATCGTTGACCAGGTCTCCTCCTTGACCGTCTTCCAGCGCAGCTCACCCTGGATGTTGCCCACCCAGGGCTACTACGCGGACATGCCGGACTCCGTCCAGTGGCTGGTCCGCAAGCTCCCGCACTACGGACAGTGGCTACGGTTCTGGCAGCACTGGCTCGGCGTCGAGGGCCGCCAACACACCACCGTGGCGGAACCTGGCTGGGACGAGCCCGGCAGCGTGTCCGCCGTCAACGCGCAGTGGCGCCAGGGCCTGACCGACATCCTGGCCAAGCAGTACCAGGACCGCCCGGACCTGCTCGCCAAGGTCACCCCGGATTACATCGTGGGCGGCAAGCGCATGCTCCGCGACAACGGAGTCTGGGCTGATTCGCTGAAGAAGCCCCAATCCACGCTGGTCACCGAGGGCATTGAGCGCATGACCCCCGAGGGTATTGTCACGAAGGATGGTGTGCTCCACCAGGTGGACATGATCGTCTACGCCACCGGTTTCCAGGCCTCGGAGTTCCTCGAACCCCTGAAGATTACCGGCCTCCACGGCACGGACCTGCACGAATACTGGGGCGGCGACGCCAAGGCCTTCGCCGGACTGACGGTCCCGAACTTCCCGAACCTCTTCATCATCACCGGTCCCAATACCGGCCACGTGGTCAACGGGAGCCTGTACTCGATGATCGAATACGGCGTGGAGTACATCATGGAGGCGATCCGGCTCATCATCGAAAACGACCTCAAGGGTCTGGACCTGAAACAGGAGGTCCTCGACGAGTTCGTTGCCGGCCTCGACGCGGCCAACGCCACCAAGGCCTGGGGCCACCCCAGCGTGCACACCTGGTACAAGAACAAGTTCGGCCGGGTGTCCCAGATCTGGCCCCACCCGGTGTTGGACTTCTGGAAGATCACCCGCACCGTGAACCTCGACGACTACGACCAGCTGGCATGAGCGCCGCCGCTACCGCGCCGATGGCGCGCATCCGTGCCGGGGAGGCGCTGTACAAGGCGGAGACGCACGACGGCGTGATCAGCGTCCGCGGCGTCCGTTACGGCGAGCGGCTGGATCCCTCAGACCGCTTCTCCATGTTGGGCGACCCGTCACCGGAACGCCCCCAGGCCGCCGCGACCGTGTTCCCGCAAGCGCCCGGATCCCTGGACTGGCTGCTCGGCCCCGCCCTGGCGCGGATGCCGCAGAGCGAGGACTCCTTCCTGCTGGACATCTGGGCACCCGTTGGCGCAAAAGATCTCCCGGTGCTGGTCTTCCTGCCCGGGGGAGCCTTTATCAGCGGCGCCGGAAACGTGCGCTGGTATGACGGCGCCCGGCTCGCCCGGGAGGGCGGGGCCGTCGTCGTCACCGTCAACTACCGGTTGGGTGCGCTCGGTCTGATCGACGGCGTCGGCGGGGCCGCCAACCTTGGCGCCCGGGACATCCTGCAGGCCCTGACCTGGATCCACCGGAACATTGCCGCGTTCGGCGGCAATCCGGGGGCGGTCACCCTCGCCGGGCACTCTGCTGGAGCCTGGTACGCCTACGTCCTGAGCCTGGCCGAGCAGGCGCGAGGCCTGTTCTGCCGAACCGCCCTGTTCAGCCTGCCGTGGCAGCCGCCGCTAAATGCCGCGGAGTTTACCGAGCGCTTCGACCTGTTTGCCGCCGCCCTCGGCGGTGCTCCTCAAGCCACGGCCCCGGTCGGGGCGCTCCTGGCTGCCCAGGCCGAGGTATCCAAGGCTTACGCCGGACGGGGCCTGGGTCTGATGCCGACCGCTGATGGGGAACTGGTGCCGGCATGGGCCATGAACTTCGAACGGGCGGCGGCTGCAATGCATGTGGACGCGCTGCTGCTAAGCAGCACCGATGATGAAGCCGCCGCGTTCCTGCAGGCGCTGCCCGTTCGGGCTGTAGGCCCGGAACAGCTGGCCGGTTACCTCGGCGCGCACTTCGAAGCTCCCGCCGAGGCAGCGTCCTTCATCAATGCCCGGCATCCCGCGGCGACGGATCACGCCAAGCTGGTGGAAGCCATGAGCCTGCATCAGTTCCGGCTGGCTGCCACCGAGCTCGCGGACCGGGCGGCCGCGGCGGGAATCCCCGCGACGCTGCTGAGATTCTCCGTCCAAAGCAGGCTGGAAGGCGCCGGAAGCCCGCATTGCTTCGAGCTGCCCTTCCTGTTCGGGAACGGCCAGGACTGGCAAGACGCGCCGATGCTCGAGGGGTTCCCCGGCGAGGTGTTTGATGACGTGGCGGACCGGCTCCGGCCGCTGCTGCTCGGCTTCGTTGCCGACGGCGTGGCGCGGACGCCGGAAGGCCGGCCCGTCCCGCGCTTCGATCCGAAGAATCCGGCACTGAATACGGTGAGCGAAACCGGAAACGGCACCGCCATCGTCGAGCCTGAACTGCATCCGCGACGCTAGGTCCGCCCGCAGGCGGGAGACACTATTCAACCGAAAACGCCCGTGGAGCCGTCCGAAAGGGCGGCTCCACGGGCGCTAAGCGGATGAAGGCGGATCTCAGAAGCTGGTGATCACCGAACGGGCCACCGACCCGCCGCGCAGCAGCTCGTAGCCTTCATTGATCTGTTCCAGCGAGATGCGATTGGAAACCAATTCATCCAGCTTGAAACGGCCCTGCAGGTAGAGCTCCGCGTACATCGGGATGTCGATCTTCAGGTTGGTGGAGCCCATGGCCACGCCGCGGATGCCCTTCTGCTTGCCCATCAGGTCGCCGAACGGCGTCACTTCCAGGCGCGTTTCCGGTTTCTGGACACCGATGAGGAACGCCGTTCCGCCAATGTCCAGCATGGCAACGGCGTCCATCGCCGTCTGCTTCAGGCCGATTACCTCGAAGGCGCAGGTGACGCCGCCGCCGGTGAGGTCCTTGACCGCCTGCACGGAATCCCCGGCGCCGGCATTGATGATGTCCGTGGCGCCGAACACCTTGGCGAGTTCAAGCTTGGCCGGCTGGAGATCGATGGCGATGATCCTCCGCGCACCGGCCAGGGCGGCGCCCTGGATGACGTTGAGGCCCACCCCGCCGCAACCGATGACGGCAACAGTGTCGCCGGGGCGGATGCGGGCCGAGTTGATGGCTGCCCCGGCACCCGTCACCACACCGCAGCCCAGGAGCGCTGCACGGTCGAAGGGGATGTCCCTGCTGACGGAGACAACAGTGTTCTCGTGGACGATCACCTGCTCGGCAAACCCGCCGACGCCGATGAACTGCGTCAGTACCTCGCCGTTGCGGCTCAGCCGCGGCGCCTGGCCCGGGGCCCTTTGTGTTTCCTGCGGATGGCGGCACTGGTAGGGCCGGCCCGTCAGGCATCCCCGGCAGTGGCCGCAGCTGTGGATGGGCGATGACACCACGTGATCGCCCACGCGGAACTCCGTGACGTCCGGGCCTACTTCGGCAACCACTCCGGCGATCTCGTGGCCGAGCAGGGCGGGCATGGGGAAGCCCACGTTGGTCTCGGCCACATGCATATCACTGTGGCACAAGCCGCTGGCACGGACATCGATGAGGACTTCGCGGCCGATCGGATTTGCAATGTCAATGTCCTGGACCTGGAACGGCTGGCCCACTGCGTCGATTACCGCTGCCTTCATTTTTGTTTGGTCCCTTCGATGAACGAGCCGGAATCAGCCGGCATGGACGTGACTCAGGCCACAAAATAAATATACTATGAACTGAAGTGCAAAATCAGTTAATAATCGATTACATCGGCAAGTTTGCCTAGGGCGCCAAGTGGCGTGCCGGCAGGGGCGCCGACAGAGACAAGGGAGTCCACGATGAAAGCCGCAGTCATCAACGAAATCAACGGTCGCTTTGACATCGAAGACGTCAGTATCGGGGCTCCGGTGGGCCATGAGGTCCTGGTCGAGGTCAAAGCCGCAGGCCTGTGCCATTCGGACCTGCTCGTCGCCTCGATCGATCGCGGACGTCCGCTTCCCATGGTCGTGGGGCACGAAATGGCCGGCGTCGTCGCCGCCGTCGGCCCCGATGTCCGGGACCTCGCCGTGGGGGACCATGTTGTTGGCTCCGAAGTGAAGTTCTGCGGCCATTGCGAGGAATGCCTCGCTGGCCACAGCTACCGCTGCCTCAACCCCGGTGAGGTGTCCCGGCCGGTCTCCGCTGGTTCGAAACTCCGCGGCGGTGGCCAGGAGGTGCATGCATTCGGGGTTGCGGCCTTCGCCGAATACACCATCTGCCATGCCAACACCCTGGTGCGGATCCCTAAAGAGATTCCCTTCCCGCAGGCCGCCGTGCTCAGCTGTGCGGCGATCACCGGTGTCGGGGCCGCACTCAACACCGCGAAGGTCCAGCCGGGTGACACGGTGGCTGTCATCGGCCTGGGCGGCATCGGCCTCAATATCCTCTCGGGTGCCCGGATCGCCGGTGCCACGACCATCATCGGCGTTGATGTGCATCCGGCCAAGCTGGAACTGGCAGCCCGCTTCGGAGCGACCCACGTGGTGGACTCCGGCACTGAGGACGCCGTGGCCAGGGTGCGCGGGATCAGCGGGCGGGGCGTGCATCACGCCTTCGAGGCCATCGGACTTGGGGTGACCCAGGCCCAGGCCGTCGAGATGACGCGCGTGGGCGGTGGGGCCTACTTCATTGGCATCCCCAACGGCGGTCCACTTGAGGTCGACGTCCTCCGCTCGCTCATTGCCTCCCAGCGGCGCATCCAAGGCGTCTACATGGGCTCGAGCAACATCCGCAGGGACATTCCGATGTATGCCGAGCTCTACCTACAGGGCCGCTTGAACCTCGATGACCTGATCGCCCAGGAAATTCCGCTCGAGGGGATCAATGATGCCTACCGCCTGCAGGAGTCCGGGGCGATCGCCCGCAGCGTCATCACGTCGTTCTGACGGATGCCGGTGGGCGGGCATTGCCAAGCCTCGGCTTTTTATATAAAATCTATCCAAGAATACATTTTTAGCTCACAAATGTTGTGGAGCTTTCCACGGGTGCCAGAAGTGGTGCCAGCCCAAGAAGGAGTTCACAGTGACTGCACGCACCGGAGCAGAGTACAAGCGGGGCCTCGATGACGGCCGCGAAGTCTGGCTGGGCTCGGAACGCATCTCCGTTCTCGACCACCCCGCCTTCAAGGGCTCGCTGGACGGCATGGCCGGCTACTTCGACTATCAGCACAAGTACGCGCAGGACTGCCTGATGAGCGATCCGGAGAGCGGCGAGGCCATGAATGTGAGCCTGTCGCTGCCGAAGAACGCCGAGGATATCGCCCGCCGGCACCGCGCCTTCGACCGGCTGGCCCGCTACTCCAACGGGATGCTGGGCCGCACCCCGGACTACGTCAACGTCGTCTTGGCCGGCCACGTCTCCCGGAAGGACATCTTTGACCGGTCCGAACCCGTCTACCACGAGCGTCTGGCGGCCTATCACCGGGAAGTGATCGAGAACGACCTCGCTCTGACCCACACGATCGTGCACGCCGCGATCGATAAGAGCGTCGGCGAGCTGCAGGGCATGAACGAGGAACTCACCCTGCGCGTCATCGACCGGACCGAGGAAGGCCTGATTGTCCGCGGCGCCAAGATGCTCGCCACGCTCGGCCCGATCGCCGACGAACTCTACGTCTACCCGGCAGTCCCCATCCAGAAGGGCTTCGAGGAGTACGCAATCTCCTTCGCGATCCCGGTGGCGACCACCGGCGTCGTCGCCGTCTGCCGTGACCACTACGGCGTGGACGCGGCCGTGGAGGACAGGCCCTTCTCTTCGCGCTTTGACGAGCAGGATGCCGTCATCATCTTCGACGACGTGCTGGTTCCGTGGCACCGCGTGTTCATCGACGGCAACCTGGACGTCTACAACTCCATCAACGCCGGCACGGCCTCCGGGAACACCCAGCAGCAGACCGCCATCCGCGCCGCCGTGAAGCTCGAATTCGCGTACGACCTGTGCACCCAGATCGCCAAGGTGACCGCCACCGAGAACAAGCCCGATGTCGGCTCCATGCTGGGCGAAATCTACACCTACCTGCGGCTGGCCCGCTCCGTGATCCACTCCGCCGAGGTGCGGGCCTCGGACTGGGGCGGCGGAGCCTTCTTCTGCCATGACGACATCAGCTCGCTGCGCGCCATCCTGCCGACCTGGATGATCCGGATCAACGACATCATCAAGTCCATGGGCTCGCACAACCTGCTCGCCACCCCGACGGCAGGCGCGTTCAACGATCCGCGCCTGGGCCCGCTGCTGGAGAAGTACCTGCCCGGTGCGAACGGCATCTCCGCCCAGGAGCGTTCCCGCATCATGCGGACCGCATGGGACTTCGCCGGCTCGGCCCTCGGCAGCCGGATCGAGCTGTACGAGCGCTTCTACCTCGGCAGCATCGGCCGCGCCCGGGCCCTGGACCACCGCAAGGCCCAGGCCGCAGGGGAGACCGGCGCCTACCGCGCGCTCTTCGATGAAATCGACGCCGCCGCGCTGAAATCTGGGGCGCCGGGACAGGCTGGTGTGTCCTCGGCGCCGAGCCAGGACAAGCAGACCGTCGGGGCCAGAGGCTAGGAGCCCGGCCATGACCGCGCAGACCACAGACGGCACGAGAGTGGAGGCCCTCACCGAAACGGTGAGCCGGCACATCACCGGAACCGGGTATGAAGCATTTGACGCCACTACCGTGGCCCGGGCTAAAATCCGCATCATCGATTCGCTGGGCAACATCGCCGCCGGGCACCGCGCCCAGGGCAACGATGCGCTGCTGGCCCTCGCCTCCCGCTGGGGAGGTGCCGCCGAGTCCACGGTGTTGATCGACGGGGCCAGGGTTCCGGCGCACACTGCGGCCATGGTCAACGCGGCCATGATGCGGTCCTACGACTTCGAGGCCATCGGCGCCGAGTACGAGGACCACACGCAGACGGCAGCGCATATCAGCGGGACCACGGTCTCCGTGGCCCTGGCGGTGGCGGAGCAGCAGCAGTCCTCGGGCAAAGAGCTGCTGACCGCACTGATCCTTGGCGATGACCTGACTTCCCGCCTCGGCGCCTCATCCGGCTTCGACGTGTACAGCGGCCAGGACAACACCGGGACCATCAACGGACTCGGCGGCACGGCCGTCGCCGCGAAACTGATGGGCCTGGACGAAGTCCAGTTGCGGCACGCCCTCGGCATCGTGGAGAACCAGCTGTCCGGCACCGTGGCCAACATCTACGACCAGACGTTGGCCTTCAAACTCCCGATGGCCTTCGCCGCCCGGAACGCCATCGTGTCAGCTGAAATGGCGCAGCTCGGATTCACCGGACCGGCGGATGCCATCGGCGGAGGCCACGGATTCTTCGACATGTTCTGTGCCTCGCCAGAGCCGGAAAAGCTCACCCGGCGGCTGGGCGAGGCCTTCTACGCCGACTGTGTCATCAAGCCGTGGTCCTCCTGCCGGGCCAGCCATCCATCGTTGGATGCCTGCGTCCGGCTCGCGACGGAGCACGTGCTCGATGAGGACGAGATCCAGGAGATCGTCA
The DNA here is from genome assembly GCF_056397065.1 of Arthrobacter sp. 05N428_2. Taxonomy (NCBI): domain Bacteria; kingdom Bacillati; phylum Actinomycetota; class Actinomycetes; order Micrococcales; family Micrococcaceae; genus Arthrobacter; species Arthrobacter sp. 05N428_2. Next base: position 44,706 of record NZ_JBFTMR010000009.1, read on the forward strand.
TCCATGTCACCCCTCGCACCCTGGCAGGCTTTGTCGGCCAGCCATTTGTGATCGGGGAATGCCCCGAGGTATCCGGCGCCTTCAGTATCCGTTTCACCGCGGCGACGGCGCTCATGTATAGGACCGTCCGGCCCGAGCACCTCACGCTCGGGCACATGCAGGATCCGCGCCTTCAGCGCCTGCTGGCGAAGATCACGCTGGTCGATTCGCTGGCCCCCACGGAATACCTCACCGCCGAGGTCCAGCTGAAGCTTCGGAACGGATCAGTCCTGCAGACCCGCACGGATGTCCCCAAAGGCGATATCTACACCAACCCGATGAGCGAGGCGGAGATCCTCGAGAAGTACTACGCCAACGTCGCATTCGGCGGCCGCATGACGCGGCCTAACGCCGAAGAAGCCGTCGGGCTTATCCAGCGGCTCGACGAGCTGGAGAACCTGGCGCCGCTGATCCGGCTCTTCACCCCGGCTGTCTAACCAGGCACCCCACACCACGCAACAACTCCCAGGAGGACGAAGTGAATTCAAACCAGGTCATTCCCGCAGCTGAGGTCACCGTCGATCCCGCTGCCTTCCGCCACGTCGTCGGGCACTTCGCCAGCGGCGTCACGGTCATCACCACCGTCGTCGACGGCGAACTGTTCGGCACGACGGCGTCGGCGGTGTCCTCGCTGTCGATGGAGCCGCCGATGATGCTCGCCTGCCTCAACCGTTCCAGTTCCACCCACGATGCCGTGCTCAAGGCCGGCGTTTTCGGGATCAACATCCTGGCCGAGGAACAGAGCGAGCTCGCCATGAAGTTCGGCCGCAAGGGGGCGGACAAGTTCGACGGCGTCGCGGTGACCTTTTCGGAGGAAGGCGTTCCGCTGCTGGACGGCGCCCTTGCCACGATCGTCTGCAGGGTTGAAGAGACACCCACTGGCGGCACCCACACCGTCTTCCTGGGCCTGGCCACCGCGGCGAGCGCCGGCAGCGGCGAGCCGCTCGCCTACTTCCGCGGCACTTTCGGGCGGCTGGAACGGGTCAAGGAGCTTGCGGCCTACAACGCCGTGCGCGACTGGGTGCTGCGGCGCCGGACCCCGCTGCGGCATGAGCTGGAACCGGCCGTGATCGCGGCAGAAACCAAATCCGATCCGCAGAACGTCCACAACGCCCTGGTCCAGCTGACGGCCGAATCGCTGGTGACCCGCGGTGACAAGGGGGAATTCCTGCCCACGCCCATCACGCATGAACTTATCGACAGCGTCTACGACGGCCGCGCCACGATCGAGCTTGGCGTGCTCGCAAGCCACTTCGGCAAGTTCACGGACGAGGACATCGCGGAGTTGAGCCGCTTGACCGCGGAGCTCGGGAAACTGCGCGAAAGCGGGAAGGACGGCCTGGACGAATTCCTGAAGCTGAACGTGAAGTACCACGACCGCCTGGTCAACGTTGCCGGCTCCGCGCAGCTCACAGATGCCTTCAGGCGCCTGGGCATCGGTACCGTATGGCGGGAGGCTCTCGGCGAGGATGAGTGGGCCCGCCAGATGGACCACAGCCACATCGCCGAGCTGACCGCGGCGCTGCGGGACCGTGATGAGGCACGTGCCGTCAAGGCCTTGTCTCTGCACACCGCCTTCGGCAAGAAGCTGGCCAGCGACGTCATCGAACGCCACGGCGGCGAGGTCTAAGCACGGTGCATCGGAGGCTCGGCCGGAAAACATAGTCCCCAAACCACGGCGGGCCGTACCGAAAGGTGCGGCCCGCTTTGGTTTGGGGTTGGGGTTTGGGCTCGGCCCGGGGTTTTGGGCTCTGGGGTTTGGGCCCGGCCTGGGGCTTGGGGTCGTCCCTGGGCTTGGGTTGCACGGGGTCTGGGTTGCGTGGGGTCGCCTGGCGCCGGGGGACATGCCCAGTCTTTGAACCCGCCACCGGGCATAACCGGAATATGTCCATGCGCCGGCCCCTGCGTGGGGCATGTCCTGAGCCGGGACGTGTCCACCAGCGAAGAAGCGGGCCGCACCCGAAGGTGCGGCCCGCTGTCGTTCCCAGCTGAGGCGGCTTAGCGGGTGGGTTCCGCCGCTGGCGCCTGGACCGAGAGGTCCGGCACGTAGGCATCCAGCGCGCGGAGGGCCGCAGGTTCCCCGGTCGCCGTCGTGGCGGCGGCGACGTAACGGTCCGGCCGGACCACGAGGCTCACTCCGGTGCCGGCGAGCTCCGTGAAGGCGCCGGTGGTGTCGGTGACCGTCACAGGACCGCCGCCGTCGTGCCCGTCAGTGGCGAGGGACTGTACCTCGAAGTTCCCGTTGCGGGTGCCGGCCGGGAAGCGCAGCAGCGCCCAGCCGCAGCCGAGCAGCGTGTCCAGGGCGGCGGTATCGCCGGTGGAGAGCCGGACATCAGGCTGGGAGAGGGAGCGGCCGACCAGCGCGGCGGCCGGCTTCGGGAGATCGGCCGCAGGAGCAACGACGCACCCGTTCGTGAAGTGGGGCTGCTTGAGGAACTTCATGCCCGCAAGCCAGCTCTTGGCCGCGGGGACGATGCCCGACGCCGTGATGGCGGCGTCCCGGATCGCCGTCAGTCTGGGGTTGACGTTCATGACCACCATGCCGATCCGGTGGGACAGGCGGACCATGTCCACGGCGTGCGGGCGGCGCTCGGCCTGATAGGTCCCCACGAGGGCGTCGGTGCCGGTGCCCTTGACGTGGGCGGCGACCTTCCAGGCCAGGTTGGCGACGTCCCGGATGCCGGCGTTCAGGGCCTGGCCGGCAAACGGCGGCATCATATGGGCGGCATCGCCGGCGAGCAGCACATGGCCCACACGGTAATTCAGGGCCACGCGCTGGTGCGCGACGTAGACGGCGGCGCGGCGGATGTCCTGCTTCGCAATGGTCCGGAAGGGGGCGACCATGGCGACGATGGATTCCGGTCTGGTCACGTCTTTGGCGTCCTCGCCGGCCAGCAGCATGAATTCATAGCGCCGGCGGCCCTTGACGCCGGGGACGACGACGGCGGGCCGGGTGCCGTTGCAGTGGAACTCGGAGAACTTTTCCGGTTCTTCGGTACTGTTGACGGTGTCCACGACGATCCATTTCTGGACCTGGGTGGAGCCTTCCATCGGGATACCCAGCTGGGAGCGGACCGGGCTCCGGCCGCCGTCGCACGCCACGATCCACTTGGAACGGACGGTGAGCTTGCCGGCGTCGTCGATCAGGACGGTATCCACGTGCTCCGGGCCGTCGGTGATCCGGAAGGCCTCGGTGTTGAACCGGACGTCGATCAGCGGACGCTGCCGGGCGGCTTCGAGCAGGAGGGACTCCATTACGGGCTGGTCGAACTGCGACTTGCCGGGGTGGCCCAGGCGTGGGCTGGCCGGGTACACCTCTGCCAGCAGCTGTTCCTTACGGCCGAAGTAGCGGGCGCCGGTGTCCATCAGCATTTCCGGCGCCAGCCGGTCCATGATGCCGATCTGCGCCATGACCCGCAGCGTCTCGTCCGTCACGCTGATGGCGCGCGGCTCGTCGCTGGTGCTGGCGTTGCGCTCGACGAGCATCACCCTCACGCCCTGGTCCGCGAGCAGGTTCGCCGCGGCCAGGCCGACGGGGCCCGCTCCGATCACCAGGACGTCGGTATCGATGACGTTGCCCATCAGGAGACCAGCTGGACCGTGTTGCTCAGGGTGCCGAGGCCGGTAATTTCAACCTCGACGACGTCGCCTTCATTGAGAAGCCCGGAGGGGACCATGAACCGGCCGACGCCGCCGGGGGTGCCGGTGACGATGACATCGCCCGGCGACAGCCGGGTGAAGCCGGTGACGTAGGCGATCAGCTGCGGGATGGTGAAGTACAGGTCGGCCACGGAGGCCTTTTGGCGGACGTCGCCGTTGACGCGGGTTTCCAGGGTGAGCTTGTCGACGTCGCCCAGGTCCGCGGCGGGCACCAGGTAGGGTCCGAAGGCGCCGGTGCCGGGGAAGTTCTTGCCCGGGGTCCACTGCGTGGTGGCCAGCTGCCAGTCGCGGACGCTGAAGTCGTTGTAGGCGGCGTAGCCGGCGACGTGGTCGAAGGCGTCTGCTTCGGCGACGTGGAAGCCTTCCTTGCCGATGACCAGGGCCATTTCGCCCTCGTAGTCGAATTCGTTCGTGGTCGCGGGCATCTGGGCCGGCTGCAGGTGGCCCATCTGGGAGTCGGCGAAGCGGGTGAAGACGGTGGGGGCCTTTTGTTCCTTCTGGTGCGCCGCGTTGCCCGTTTCGTTTTGGTGGCTGCGGTAGTTCACGCCGATGCAGATGATCTTGCCCGGATTGGTGATCGCCGGCAGGAATTCGATCTCAGTTTCATCGCGGGCCGGCGCCGTGCGGAATTCCTCGCCGAGGGCACCGAAGATGCCTTGCTCGACGGCGGCACGCAGCGTGGGGGCAAGGTTCAGGCCGGTGGGGCCCAGGTCATAGACGGTTCCTTCGCTCACGATGCCCCAGGTGGGGGAGCCGTCGGCGGCCAGGAAGCTTGCGTACTTCATGATGTGGTCCTTTCGCGGCGGCAGGGCGCCCGTGGTGAACAGAAGTTGGGTCCCGCCCGGCAGCTCGAAGTGCCTGGCGGGAAGCATTTTCAACTGATCACAGACTATGTGAGCCGCAGTGCATTACGCAAACAATTATATATTGTCCGCTCTTTTGAACATTATTATCGGTGTCGCCCGGTGGGCTCGTCGAGTCCGGCGAAAGTCCCGGATGTCCCCGGTGCCGGGCCGGGACTACATTGGACGCATGGCTGAATTCGCTGACCGTCGCGGCGCTGCAGACACCGGTATCGCCGTGCGCCTGACGGCCCGGGTAGAGGGCATGGTGCAGGCAGTCGGCTTCCGCTACTGGACCGTGCGCAAGGCCGAGGAACTCGCGTTGTGCGGCACTGTCCGGAACAACGACGACGGCACCGTCGCCGTCGTCGTCGAAGGCCCGCAGGACGTGGTGCTGCAATTCCGGGCCTGGCTGCGCTCGCCGGAGGCGCCCGGGCGGGTGGACCACGTGGACGAGCGGATCACCCGGGCCACCGGTGCCTTCAGTAATTTCCGGGTGGTGTACTGAGGAGTGGCCGGCTGGCTCGCCGGTGCAGGCGCCGAATTACGCGGGTTTGTCTGCGTCTGTGGCCGTATCTACGCCCTTAGCTGTGGCCGCCTTTCGGAGCGGGTCCACTTTTCCGTCCGTGCCGTAGTCGCCCTCTGCGTACCGGCCGATTTCGGAGTCGGCGGTGCGGCCAGGTACGGATCCGCTCTCGCCGTAGTCGGCTTCGACGTATCGTCCAGATTCCCGGGCCTTGGCTCCCAGCGGTTCGGGCAGTCCGCCCTCGCTGCCGGCCGGCCCGTAATTCCCTTCGATGTATTGGCCCTCTTCGTCGTCAGTATGCCGGCCGGTCTGCGCGCCAGCCTTGCCAAAGTTGCCTTCGACGTACCGGCCCCGCAGGTCTTTTTCTTCCGGCTTCTCTTCCGAGGCTGCCTCATCCGGGGTGTCGTTGATGCCGCTGTTCTCGGTCATGACCGTGCCTTTCCCGAAGCGAATTTGCGTCTTGTGCGGCGCAATTTCAGTCTAGCGAGGGGCGCCGATCCCCAACAGGGACGGCAGTCGCAGTGCCCGTGGCAGGGCTGGGAGGGGACCGCTTAGCTGTCTGTTTGCGCCAGTGTTTCCAGCAGCTTCCTGAGGATCTGTCCGCGCCAGCCGCCGCCCATGATGCGGTGCGCGATCACGTGCGTCGGCTCGGGGTGCCGCGCATGGTGTAGCGGTGTCCGACGACGGGTTTGAAATCGTTTTCCATCAGCCAGGTCGCGATCAGGTCGGGCTCGGTGAGGGCCCGCCACACCTTGGCGGGCGGGTGCGGGAGGAATTCGTCGAGTTCGATGGCGGTCAGCGGCTGTGACATCAGGTGTCCTTCAGGTTAGCGAGGGTGGTGTGGAGGTCTTTCAGGCGGCCGCTAACGGCCGTTCGGGACAAATGGCCCTCGGCAGGGRCCCGGCCGGTGGCTAGGGTGTCCCCATGCAGAAGATATCGATCGATGCCCTGGCCCGTCAGCAAGTTGCGGCGGCGCTCGCGGCCGGCAGCGGACGGGCCGCTGACACGGTGTACGGCGGCCACGAGAAGGTGCTCCGCCAGACCGTGATGGCGTTCCGGGCCGGGACCCAGCTGAGCGAACACAAGAACCCCGGGGAAGCCACCGTATTTGTGCTCAAGGGCTGCGTCCGGCTGCGTTCCGGCACCGAATCCTGGCAAGGGAAGGCCGGGGACCTGCTGATCGTGCCGGACGGGCTGCACAGTCTGGAGGCCGAGGAGGACTCGGCGATCCTGATGACCGTGGCCAAGGTAGCCGGCCCGGACAGGGCGTGAAGCATGACCCAGGCGCGCGCCGGGAAGGCCAGCATTGAAAGTCAGTGAAGCCAGGCAGCTCATCCAGATCAAGGCCCCGGTCTTGTCCCGCCGACGACGGGTGCTGGCCAACGCGTTCAATGTGGCGGAATACCGGAAGGCTGCACGGAAAGTCCTGCCCACCGGGATCTTCGACTACCTCGACGGCGGATCCGAAGACGAAGTGACGCTGCGCCGCAACCGGGCCGTCTTCGATGCCTGGGCCCTCATGCCCAGCTGGGGCCCGGTGTCCGGACCCGACACGGCAACGACCCTGCTGGGGAAAGAAAGCACCCTGCCGCTGACCTTGACCCCCACCGGTGCCACCCGGCTGTTCCATCCCGAGGGGGAACTGGCCGTCGCCGCTGCCGCGGACCGGGCCGGCATTCCTTACGGGCTGGCTGGGCTGAGCACCGTCCCGATGGAAGCCATCGCCCGGCGGCAGCCGGCCCTTGAGCGCTGGTTCAACATCGGCCTCAGCTCCGACAGTCAGGCGTTGAAAGACAAACTGGCCCGCTGCGAAGCTGCCGGCTTCCACACCCTCATTGTCGGCGTCGACACCCGCGCGCTGGGATCCCGGGAGCGGGATCTTCACAATGGGTTCACCGCACCTCCCGCGTTAACGCTTTCCACCGTTGCGGACATCGCCCGGCGTCCTTCCTGGTGGATCAACTTCCTGAGATCGGAGGGAATCAGCTTCCCGAACCTGGATCCCCGCAGTGCCGCGGCCACTTCCGTTATCACCCCGGCCATGTGGCAGGACATCCTGGGCCACTCGGACGCGACCAGCGGGTGGGGGGAGCTCGAAGCCTTACGGCAGGCCTGGCCGGGCAAGATCATCCTCAAGGGCTGCGTCAACCCGGCAGATGTGGCCAAGGCTGCGCGGATTGGCGTGGACGCCGTCCAACTGAGCAACCATGGCGGCCGCCAGCTGGACCACATGCTCAGCCCCATGGACGTCCTGCAGGAATCGCGGCAGCGGGTGGGCGATTCGATGGAGATTTATGTGGACTCCGGGATTCGCCGGGGGAGCGACATCCTTAAGGCGCTGGCGCTGGGGGCCGACGCCTGCTCAATCGGCAGGGCCTATCTCTATGGCTTGGTTGCCGCAGGGTCCGAGGGCGTCGGACGAATCATCGAGATCCTCTCGGACGAGCTCCGGCGTACCATGACGTTAGTGGGCGTTTCCAGCATTCCCGAGTTGAAGACCCGGGGTGGAGAAATTCTCCGGGATATTCGACATTCCGGAGAAATCTTTGAAACAACAGCGTCTGGTGAAACGAAGGGATTTCACTCCGGTCCGGCAGTCACTAAGAGTCCTCCCGCAGCGTCGCGTGAGGGTGATGAATCCCTGAACAACTAAGGAAACCATGCGTACTCGATATGTTTTTCCCGTTCTCACGATCGCTTCTGCCCTAGCCCTCTCCGGTTGTGTCAACAACAGCGAGCCCGCTCCCTCGGGCGGCGCCAGCGGAAGTTCCGACGCCGTCGACGTGAAGAAGAACGACTCAATCGCGGCGGCCCTTCCGGACAAAATCAAGAGCGCCGGCGTGCTCAACGTCGGTATGGCCAACAATTACCCGCCCAACGAGTTCAAGGACGATAACGGCGCCCCCGCCGGCTGGTCCGTGGATCTCACCAATGCGCTGGGCAAAGTGCTGGGGGTGAAGGTCAATTTCGACATCGGCACCTTCGATAACATCCTTCCGGCCGTCAAGGCGGGAAAGGATGACATGGGCATGTCCTCCTTTACGGACACCGTGGAACGCGAAAAGCAGGTCGATTTCGTGAATTACTATTCCGCCGGGATCCAGTGGGCCGGGCCCAAGGGCAAGACCGTGGATCCGAAGAACGCGTGCGGGCTCAAGGTCGCGGTCCAGGCCACCACCTATGAGGACACACACGAGGTGCCGGCCAAGTCGAAGGCCTGCACGGATGCCGGGAAACCGGCCATCACCATCTTCAGGTATGACGCCCAGGACCAGGCCACGAACGCCCTGGTGGTCGGACAAGTGGACGCCATGAGCGCCGATTCGCCCGTGACGCTGTATGCGATCTCCAAGACTAAGGACAAGCTGCAGACCGCCGGCGACGCCTTCGAAGTGGCCCCGTACGGGATCCCGGTGGCCAAGGGCAGCGACTTTACCCCGGTCCTGCAAAAGGCGCTGCAGGCGCTGATTGATGACGGTTCCTACAACAAGATCCTGGCCAAGTGGGGTGTGGAAGCCGGCGGCATCAAGAAGGCGGACCTCAACGTGGCCGCCAAGGGCTGACCACCCATGAGCGAGCGGGGAGCCGACAGGGTGACGGATCCGGCTAAGAAACCGGCCACAGCCACGGACCCGGCAGATGCCATCGTCGCCATCCCGCTGCGGCACCCGTGGCGGAACGTGATCGCTGTGGTCCTGGTGCTCGGGCTGGCGGTGTTCCTGTTGGATGCCGCCCAGCGCCCGGACTATGGCTGGGCCGACGTGGGAAAGTACATTTTCGACCGCCGGATCAGCCAGGCCGCCTGGGTGACGTTGTGGCTGACCATCTACGCGATGATCGGCGCGATCGTCATCGGGCTCCTGCTGGCCATCATGCGGCTCTCCCCGAACCCGGTCCTGAAGAGCATTGCCTGGCTGTACATCTGGATCTTCCGCGGGACTCCGGTCTACGTCCAGCTGGTGTTCTGGGGCATCGTGTCGCTGATCTATCCGGTGTTTACGTTCGGGATTCCGTTTACGACGCCGTGGGTCACCGTTCCGAACGGGGTGTTCACCAACCTGTTCATCACCGCGGTGATCGGGCTGGGCCTGAACGAGGCCGCGTACATGTCCGAGATTGTGCGCGCCGGTCTGCTGTCCGTAGACGAGGGACAGGCCGAGGCGTCGACGGCGTTGGCGATGTCCTGGGGGCAGACGATGCGGTTCGTCGTGGTTCCGCAGGCCATGAAAATCATCATTCCGCCCACCGGCAACGAAGTGATCTCGATGCTCAAGACCACCTCACTGGTGGCCGCGATCCCGTTGAGCGTTGACCTGTACGGGGTGTCGCGCGGCATTTCGGCGGTGACGTTCACTCCGGTGCCGCTGCTGATCGTCGCGTCCCTCTGGTACCTGCTCTTCACGTCGGTGCTGATGGTCGGCCAGCACTTTATCGAGAAGCGGTTTTCCCGGGGAACCGGACGGCTCAAGGCGGACAAGGGAGCCGGGACGCCGACGTCGGCGCCCGGCCCGACGTCGACGCCGGGACCCGGCGCGCCGGGGGTGCCCGGAGTGGCGGGACCCGCCACGCCGGGAGCGCCCGGCGTGACGGGAGCGCCCGGCGCCCCGCTCGGCAACGACTTTGGAGGAAAAGGATGACCGGCGTGCCCATGGTTCTCGCGGAGAAGGTCTCCAAGAACTTCGGTTCCAACCGGGTGCTGCGCGGGATCAGCCTGGAGGTGGACCCGGGGGAGGTCCTTTGCATCGTCGGGCCCAGCGGCTCGGGCAAGTCGACCTTTCTGCGCTGCATCAACCACCTGGAACGCGTCGACGGCGGCCGGCTGTCGGTTAACGGCCAGCTCGTCGGCTACCGGCAAAAAGGCGACAAGCTCTACGAACTCAAGCTCAAGGAAGCCGCGTTCCAACGCCAAGACATCGGGATGGTCTTCCAACGGTTCAACCTGTTTCCGCACCTGACCGCGGTGGAGAACATCACCCTGGCTCCGATCCGGGTCAAGAAGCAGTCCAAGGCCGCCGCCACGGCCAGGGCCATGGAGCTGCTTGCACGCGTAGGCCTGGAGGACAAGGGCGACGCGTACCCAACGCGCCTTTCGGGCGGCCAACAGCAACGCGTGGCCATTGCCCGCGCCTTGGCCATGGACCCCAAACTGATGCTCTTCGACGAACCGACCAGTGCCCTGGACCCGGAGCTGGTGGGCGAAGTCCTGGACGTCATGAAGGGGCTGGCCAAGAGCGGCATGACCATGATTGTGGTGACCCACGAAATGGGCTTTGCCCGGGAGGTGGCGGACACTCTCGTGTTCATGGATGAAGGCGTGGTGGTGGAGGCCGGACCGCCGCGGCAGGTCCTCAGCGACCCGCAGCACGACCGGACCAAGGAGTTTCTCTCCAAGGTCCTCTGACGCACCGAGCCCGGGGCCGCACCGAGCCCGGGCCTACGGACTTTCCGGAGCCTGTTGTCAGTGCGCGGCGGTGGGCCTACGCTGTGCCCGACGGCCCCACTCGGGGACCGGCTCCAGGAACGTCTCGCGCTGGCATGCCCGCCACGTGGCCCGGTGCCCGCGTCCTGGACTTCACGGGACAGGAACAGGCCATGACCAAATATCTGTTTGAAGCAAACTACGTCGGCGAGGGCATCAAGGGGCTCATGCGCGAAGGCGGTACCAAGCGCCGGGACGCCCTGGTTGACGCCCTCAAATCCGTCGGCGGAACGCTGGATTGTTTCTATTACGCCTTCGGGCACACGGACGTGCTGGGCGTCTTCGATGTCCCCAGCGACGCCGACGCCGCGGCCCTCTCGCTGATGATCAACTCCACCGGCAACGTGAACGTCCGGCTGAAGCCGCTCATGTCGGCCGAAGACCTCGACGAGGCGGCCAAGAAGACGCCGACGTACCGCGCACCCGGACAATAGCCCGGACACTGGCCGCGGAAGCGGCCGGGGGACCGTGCAGCTACCGGGCGCCCTTGATCTTGCGCCAGCCGCCGGCCCGGTTGTTGGCGATGATCGCCCGGAACATCGCGCCGAGTGCTTCTTCATTCACCGCGTCGCCCTCGTAAAAGGCGACGGTCCGGGCCGTCTCGTTGCCGTGCCCGGCGGTGATGATGTGCTGCGGATCCGGGACGATGCCGCCGTCGTACAGGAAGACGTTGACGTGGTCCTTCGCCGCCAGCAGGGCGCAGATGTTGCCGTCCAGCACGAAGTAGGGCTGGACAGAGCGCTTGATGGTTTCCTCGACGGCGGGATCGGCCGCGCGCACCAGGGCCCGGACCTGCCGGCAGACGGCCTGCTGCCAGGCCGGGAGGGCATCGATGTATTGGTCCACCCGCGGATCGTCCATGCGGGCATTATGCCTGATGCGGGCCCCCGGCGCGTCCCGTACCCGGCAGGGGACTCGCCGGTTCGGTCCCGGTGCCCGCCATAGGACAGACTGTTGCCGTGAGCAACTCTTCCCGGACCGGCCTGGCCGTCGCAGGGCTCAGCCTCGGTACCGCGCTGAACCCGCTGAACTCGTCGATGATCGCCGTCGCGCTGGTGGTGCTGCGCGCGGATTTCGAGCTCGACGTCGCCACGGTCACCTGGGTGGTCACGTCCTTCTACCTCACCTCCGCGGCGGGCCAGCCGCTGATGGGCCGGCTGGCGGACCGCTTCGGCCCGCGCCGGCTGTTCCTCTGGGGCATGGCTCTGGTGGCGGTGACCTGCGCGCTGGCACCTTTCGCGCCGAACTTCGCGCTGCTCTGCGTGGCGCGGGCGTTCATGGCGCTGGGGACCGCGACGGCGTACCCGAGCGCCGTCGTCATGGTCGCCGCACTGGCGCGGCAGGCGAACGTGAGATCCACCCGGCCGCTGGGCCGGATCCAGATGGCGAACACCTCGGCGGCCGCCGTCGGGCCGGTGGTGGGCGGACTGCTGGTGAGCCTGGTGGGCTGGCAGGCGCTGTTCCTTGTCAACGTCCCGCTCGCACTGGCGGCCATCTTCATGGTCCGGCGGTTCGCCCCGGCGGACGGCGCGCGGGAGCGCGGCGAGGTGCGGGACCTCGTCCGCGACTCGGACCTGCCGGGGATCGGCGCCTTCATCGGCGCCCTGGTGCTGGTGATGATGGCGGCCCTGAATGTGCTGCCGGACTACCGGTGGTGGCTGCTGGGTGGCGGACTCCTGCTCGCGGCCTTGTTCGCGTGGCGGGAGCTGCGCTTCAAGCCGCCGTTCCTGGACCTGAGGCTGCTGGGCCGCAACCGGCCGCTGCTGCTGGTGTACCTGGGCTTCGCGCTGTTCAACGGCGTCTACTACTTCGCGTTCTTCGGCCTCCCGCAGTTGCTGCAGACCGCCGGCGGCTACGACCCCGGGATCGTGGGATTGCTGATGCTGCCGCTCGCCGCGATCTCCGTGGTACTGACGCCGTTCGCGGTCCGTGGCATCGACCGGTTCGGGGTGCGGCGGGTGATGATCGCCGGCGTCGTACTGCTGGTCGTGGCGTCGGGGGCGATGTGGCTGCTGACCGCGTCGCTGGCCGCGCCGCTGGTGCTGGCCATGACGGCGCTGCTGGGGGTGCCGTATTGCGTGGTCAGCATCGCCTCCAGCCAGGGCATGTACCTGTCCACCCGGCTGGCGGAGCGCGGGGTGGCTGCCGGGATCTTCCAGACCTGCCGTTACCTGGGCGCGATCACGGCCACCGTGCTGATCGGCATCTTCTATGGCAGCGGGGTCAGCCAGGCCAACTGGGGGCTGATGGTGTTCGTCATGCTGGGGCTGGGCGCCGTGGTGTTTGTGGTGTCGCTGGCGTGGCGGGAGCGGCGGACCGCGTAGGCGCTCCTAGCCCTGGGCGTCCCGCTCGAGGGCCTCATCGTGCCGGGCGTGGGCGCGGCGGAGGAGGTCCATGAAATCGGTTTCGTTGCGGATCAGGCGCCGGTACTTTTCCGGCAGGGACCGCAGGTAGTCTTCCTCGTCGGTCATCTTGGTGAAGATCCGGGCGCGTTCGCTGAGGTCCGTCTCGTAGTCGAGGTCCAGGTAGTCCGTGGCGTGCCGTTTGGCGCCGGAAATCATGGTCTTCGCCTTGCCCATGGGGCTGAGGACGGAGACCACCACGGTGACCAGCAGGACGCCGAGGATTACTCCGAGGGATAGCCCGGTGCTGATCTCGACGACGCTCACGGGCTCGCCGCCGTTGATGAAGGGGAGGTTGTTTTCGTGGATGGCGTGCAGGACCAGTTTGACGCCGATGAAGCCGAGGATGACCGCCAGGCCGTAGGACAGGTAGACCAGGCGGTCCAGGAGCTCGTCGATCAGGAAGAACAGCTGCCGCAGCCCCATCAGGGAGAAGGCGGTGGCGGTGAAGACCACGTACACGTTCTGGGTCAGGCCGAAGATGGCCGGGATCGAGTCCAGCGCGAAGAGTACGTCCGAGCCGCCGATGGCCACCATGACCAGCAGCATCGGCGTCAGGACGCGTTTGCCGTTGTGGACGGTGAAGAGCTTGTCTCCGTCGTAGTGTTCCGACGCCGGCAGGAACCGTTTGGCGAGGCGGACCACCGTGCCGCCCTCGGCGTCGTCGTCGCCGGGTTTGAGGAGGTTGCCGGCCGTGATCAGCAGGATCAGGCCGAAGATGTAGAACACCCAGGCGAAGCTGGTGATCAGGGCGCCGCCGAGGAAGATCAGGCCGGTGCGGGCGAGCAGCGAGAAGGTGATGCCGAAGAGGAGCACCTTTTGCTGGTCCGCGCGGGGCACCCGGAAACTGGTCATGATGATCAGGAACACGAAGAGGTTGTCCACGGACAACGCCTTCTCCGTGACGTAGCCGGCGAAGTATTCGGTGCCCAGCTGGGTCCCGCCCAGGACGAACCCGCCCAGGCCGAACAGCAGCGCGAGGCCCACGTAGATGGCGGACCAGGTGGCGGATTCCTTGAGTTTGGGGGAGTGGGCCTTGCGCACGTGGACGAGGTAGTCGAAGGCCAGGAGCGCCAGGATGGCGGCGACGGTCAGGATCCAGACGTGGGTGGGAACTTGCATGGTCCGTGTACCCGGTGCCGCTTAGCCGGTGTGGCCGGGTGGCTGTTCCCGGGCGAGGGCCATGACCCAGTCCGGGGTCACCTTGCCCAGCCGGCGGTCGGTGACTTCGCGGAGCTGGGCGGCCGCCACCTGCATGGCGCGGTCATCCTCGTCGAAGGCATCTTCCGCTTGTTCGGCTTTGGCCTGGGCGGCCTGCGCGGCCTGCGCTTCTGCCCGGACGGGCCGCGGGGTCCCGGCGTGGGCGCCATGAGTGACCGGGCGACTTGCGGTGCTCATCGTCGTGGCTTCTTCGGCGTCGCCGGTCTCGCGGATTTCTTCATTGTCGCGCGGCGCGGGAGGGCCGTCCATCCCGGCGCCCGACGGCGTGGGCCGGGTCCGGGCTTCCCCCGCGGGTTGCGCTTCGGCAGGTGCGCGGCCCGTCCGGGCCGCTGTCGTACGGGCCAGGGCCGCCGTGTTGAGAGGCTTCTCCGCTGCGGCTTCGAGGACGGCGAGCTCGCCACTGCCGGCCAGCGGGCTTTCACCGAGGACCTTGAGGACTTTCAGCCCGATGGTGCCGCGCKTTTTATCCCCGGAGTAGACGGAGTCCAGGGCCCACTGCGTCCGCCGCCACCATTCGGCGCGGTTGTCCGCTGCCGCTTTCTGCCGCAGGGTCCGCCAGCCGATGATGCCGGCGAGGACGGCGCTCAGGAGCACCGCCAGCGGGCCCAGAGCGGCAACAATCTGCCACCAGTCGGCCGGCCCGGAGTGCAGGAAGACCTCGACGGGGGTTGGAGACGGAGAAGGCGGCATGCGACCAGCCTAGACCGCAGTACTGACGCGGGCACGGGATCCGGCCTACTGATTGTTGCGGGCGCGGGCGGCTAAGGCTGCGCTCAGCCGACGGCGGCCGCGGTCAGTCGTTCGCCGTTAAGGTATTCGAGCTCCCAGCCGTCGACGGGGTGGTGGTGAGCCAGGTTCAGCACTGCATTGTCGATGCTCGGCAGCGTGCGGTCGAGCGCGAGGCCCAGGCTCAAGCGGATGAGGGTGCCATGCGCGACCACCAGGACGCGGCGGCCGCTGAACTCCTCGGCCAGGGCCTCGAAGGCAGCCAGCCCGCGGGCGGCTGCCTCGTCGTCGCTCTCAGCACCGCGAAACCCGCCCGGGATGCGCAGAGCCTCCAGCTCGGGTCCCGCCTGCATGCCCTCGGCCGGGCCGAACGAGCGTTCGGTGAGCTCCGGCACGCGGCGCGCCACGCTGAGCCCAAGCCCTGCGGCGATCAGGTCCGCCGTTTCCGCGGCGCGGCTTAGCGGCGAGGAAACCATCACGTCCCACTCGTACCCGGCCAGGGCGTCGACGGCGTCGTGCGCCTGGCCGCGGCCGACGTCGTTCAGCGGAATGTCGCTGGATCCCTGCAGCCGGCGCTGCGCATTCCAGTCGGTCTGGCCATGGCGGACGAGCGCGAAGGTTGTGAGGGTCATGGTTCCATTCTGCCGTGGGCCGGGCGCTGGCCGGGACGGGGGAGTCAGGAAGCCCGCGGTGCTTTCCGGCAGACATTCCCTGTCTAGTCCACGTTCCGGAACGGGCTGCAGCCCCAGTGTCGTCTAAAAAGCAGGCTGTTCGGGACAAGCGACTGACTGCCGAATGTAAGGAGTCGATCAGGAGGACCGAGCCATAAATTCACAGGTTCCCTTCGGATGGGACGGATCGGGCAATCAACGACTTCAGGTAACGAAGCGCTAGCTGTGGCCGATAGTCATGGTGGATGTATGAGTTCGTCCTACGCGAAGTAGCGAGCGTGAGTTCGGCCCGCCGTAGCGAGTGCAGCCCAGCTATCTTCCCATTTGGCTTCTCCAAGTGGGGACTAACCAATAGGAGAATCATTGAAGCCGCGCAGTATTGCAGCCCCGCTACTTTTGCCTTTCGTCACTCTCGGTATTTACTCGCTTGTTTGGAGTGTCAAGACTAAGACTGAGATGAATCAAGCCGGGACATCCATCCCCACGGCTTGGCTCCTCATAGTGCCTATCGCAAACATTGTCTGGCTGTGGAAATACTCGGTAGGCGTTGAACTGTTCACCCGCAGGGGCCTCGGTCGCCATGCGGCCTTCTGGCTGATGTTCCTCCTTGGCCTCATCGGCCACGCCGTGGTCCAGAGTAAATTCAACAAGGCGATCCAGGGTGCACCTGCGGAGAAATTGGTCGCGGTCTAACGCCCGGTCCTGAGGGTGAGAGCCGGATCGCGTTACGACTGCTGCCGATACGGGCAAGCGACACTTAGGGCCCCAACGTTCAGCGAAGGAAGGTGCACGGCCCGGAAATGGCCTCAGCACCAGCACCCAGGCGGCGTTGTTCGGCTGCAGCCAGCCATCCTCGACCAACGGCTTCGCGCTGAGAAGCACCGTGCCGGCGGGCAGCCGCACCCGTTCTGTGCCCATCGCGACGGCGACCAGGAAGTCCTTGTTGCGCTCGCAGATCAGCAGGTTCCCGTCCTCGACGCGCCAGCCACCGCCGTCACCTGCGGCGAAGACCTCGTTCTGCCACAGCTGCCGGCGCCGTTCCAGCGCCGCCTTGGCGAGATACAGGGCGGACCCGGCGTCCTGTTCCTGCACTTCGATGGCGTAGCTGCCCCAGTCTGTGGGGATGGGAAGCCAAGACTTTGGCGACGGCCGCAACGGTGACGGCGACGGCGACGTGCCTAGCGAGAACCGTGGTTCAACGCGGGGTCCGCGGTCCAAGGTCACCGAGCGGACAATGTCGTGGTTCTCCAACGCCCAGCTCGGGGTGGCGCCGTGCAGTTGGCGGCAGCTTCGAGCTCGTTTCCGACGGGGCCCAGGACTCCGGCTCCCAGCCGAGCTTCACAAATGCGAAGGCGAAGGCCGCTGGGCACGATCATGGCCTGGTGCGTGTTGATCCCGCCGATGTCCGTGAAGAGCCGCACCAGCGGCACCGGGAAGAGTCGTTCGCTGTTTAGCATCGGGGCCGAGAAGTTGATTCCGTGAGCGTTCGACGACGGCATGCCGGTTGGGTTACGGTGCCCGCGGTGGCGCGGCCCTCCATGGCTGCCGCGGCGGCAGCACGACCCGAGATTGAAGTCACGAGTAGCGCCCCAAAAGTTTGTCCGCCGCTAGCCCGCCACCGCCGCCTTTGCCTCCTGCTTGGCCGCCATCCACTCGCTCAGCCACGGGGCCCGGACGCTCGACGTGATCCGGCAGTCGGCCACGAAGGTTCCCCTGGCGCCGGCGTCGATCCAGTCCTGGAGCGCGGAAAGGTCCGCCAGGGAGCGGATGATCGCGGATTCGGCACCGAGCGCGCGGGCGATGCCGCTGAAGTCCACTTCGGGGATCAGCATGGGCTTTTCGGTCAGGCCTTGGGAGCCGTACTGGTGGATTTCGGCTCCGTAGGCGGCATCGTTGTAGATCACCACGACGGCGCTGCTGGCCGCACCAATCAGCGATTCGAGGTCAGACAATCCCATCAGGAGACCGCCGTCGCCGGAGGCCAGCACCACGGTGCGGCCGCCCTCCACCGCACGGGCTGCCCCGACGGCGCTGGCCAGGCCCAGCCCGATGGCCTGGAACGCGGTCCCCACCATGACCAGGTCCTGGGGCCTCGGGATGCGCCAGTACATGGGTGCCCAGCCGACGAAGTGCCCGCCGTCCTGGACCACCGTGCGGCGCTCCGGCAGTACCGTGTCAAGTGCCCTGGCAAGGGAGCGCGGATCCAGCCGACCGTCCGGCGTCTCCGCTGAGCCGGGATGGTGGGCCGGTCCCTCCGACAGGCGTTTACGGGCTTCCGCGCGCCACGCTTCCGAGCGCGTGTCCGCCGGAACGCCGCCTTCGAGCATCCCCAAGATGCGTCCCGCAGCAGACTTCACGTCCGCGCTGACGAACGTGTCCACTCGGGGGTGCGTCGGCTGCAGGGCGGTGTCGATCTGGATGACCGTGCTGTCCGGGCCGAGAAGGTGCCCGAACCGCATGGTGAAGGGGCTCAGGCTTGCCCCGGCCACGAGGACCACATCGGCCTCACCCATGAGCCCGGCCGCGGTGTCCGTACCGAAGCCGCCCGCGACGCCGAGGTACCCGGCGCCCTCGAGGAGGTTGAGCGCAA
Organism: Arthrobacter sp. 05N428_2; assembly: GCF_056397065.1. NCBI lineage: Bacteria > Bacillati > Actinomycetota > Actinomycetes > Micrococcales > Micrococcaceae > Arthrobacter > Arthrobacter sp. 05N428_2. The sequence goes on from NZ_JBFTMR010000009.1 coordinate 62,862, forward strand.
GGGCGGTTCCGGCGGTCAGCGCGCCCAAGCGGTCGGCGAGCTCCCGGAGTTCCGGGCCGGCGCCGGCGAGATGTGCGCCGCGGCCGGCGAGGATCAGCGGCCGCTTCGCTCCGGCGAGCAGGCGGGCTACCTGCCCCAGGCCGCCGTCGACGTCGTCACTCCCCGCCGGTGCCAGCGGCGCTGGAAGCTCTTCCTCCTCAACTTCCAGGGCTGCGAGGTCGTAAGGAATGGCGATCACGACGGCGGTTCGCTTGGTGAGCGCGTATTCCACCGCCTGCTGCGTGATGGAGCCCGCGGCGTCGCGGGTGACGGTGAAGGTGGCGGCGCCGAGGCCCGCGGCGATGGCCGCCTGGTCCACGTCCTGGGGCCGGGCGCCGCTACTCGGAGCGTCTCCGGTGACCAGCACCACCGGGATTTGTGCCTGGACGGCCTCCGCGAGGGCGGTGAGTGCGTTGGTGTAGCCGGGGCCGTAGGTGGTGGTGCCCGCTGCGAGGCGTCCTGACGTCCGGTAGTAGGCGTCGGCCGCGGCGATGGCGGCGCCTTCGTGGCGGACGGCAGAGAAGCGGAGGCCCAGCTTTTCCGCGGCGTCCAGGAAGTAGACGTTTCCGTTGCCCATGACGCCGAAGACGTCGCTGAGGTAGCGGCTGAGAACCTGCGCCACGCGGCCGGAGACGGTAAGTGAAGTCATGCAGGAATCATGTGGCCTGGTTCACACAATGGCAAGAGAGTGGAGTTTCATTGGGACATTTGGCAGTGTGACGCGACGAACCTGAAAATCTGCGCACTTATAGTGGTCGTCGCCCGATCAGGTGGAAGGCCGTGATTCCTGCTCCGACAGCCGGCTCAGGAGGCCGTCGTAGCGGGGCGGCATGAGTTCCAGCACGGAAATAGCGGTGCTGGTCCGTTGGATCCCCTCGATCTCCAGGATCTCGTTGGTGATGCGGTAGAGATCGGCCGTACTGCGTGCCACCACCTTGGCCATGAGGTCCGCATCCCCGGTGGTGGCATGCACCTCGATGACCTCCGGGATCGCGGCGAGACCGTCTTCCACCGCGCCTGTCCGGGTCTGGCTGATGGACAGGGAGAGGAAAGCCATCAGGTCATAACCCAACGCGGCGGGATCCAGCCTGCGACTGAAGGAGCGGAGGGCGCCGCTGCGCTCGAGCCGTGCCAGCCGGGCGTGGACCGTGTTCCGTGCGACGCCGAGCGTCCGCGAGAGTGCCAGGGCGCTGGCTTCGGGTTCCTTGTCGAGGGCCAGGATGATCCTGCCGTCGAGGGAATCCAGGGTGCGGGGGTTCGGGATGGTCATATTTTCACCACAGACAGTAGATGTTGAGCAGAAGTCCCAATGGGTTGAGGGTATCTTGCATTGTGGGCCGAGTCACAATCATGATCGTTCCTCATGACCCGTGATCAGATCCTCACCGCACCGGACACTGCGCTTCCCACCCTTCGTGGCGCGGTGGCCGGACTTCCGCCCTACGTCCCGGGCCGGCGCAGCGCCGGCCTGGACATTGCTGCCCTCGCCAGCAACGAAAGCCACTACGAACCGCTGCCCGCTGCCACCGCTGCGGTGGCCGCAGCGGCCGGCACCATGAACCGCTACCCGGACAGTGCCGCCGTCGAACTCCGTGAACGGATTGCCCGCCACCTCGGCATCACGGCCGGCGAGGTGGCGGTGGGACCCGGCAGCGTCGGCGTCCTGCAGCAGATCATCACCGGCCTGTGCGACGCCGGGGATGAAGTGATCTTCGCGTGGCGCTCCTTCGAGGCTTACCCCATCCTGGTGGAGCTCGCAGGCGCCCAGCCGGTCCGAATCCCGCTGGACAACGCCGAGGGCCACGACCTCGACGCCATGGCCGCGGCCGTCACTGACCGCACGAAGGTGATCCTGCTCTGCACCCCCAACAACCCCACCGGCGTACCGATCAGCCATGAACGGATCGAGGCCTTCCTGCGATCCGTCCGCTCCGACATCCTTGTGGTGATCGACGAGGCCTATGTGGAATACGCCGAGGCGGGCAGCGGCCCCGACTCCCTGGTGCTCTACCGCCAGTACCCGAACGTCTGCATCCTGCGCACCTTCTCGAAGGCGTACGGACTCGCCGGCCTGCGCGTGGGATACGCCGTGGCCTCGCCCGCCATCGCCGAGGGACTGCGCCGGACCGCCCTACCCTTCTCCGTGAGCGCGCTGGCCCAAAAGGCTGCCATCGCGTCGCTGGAGGCCGGGAAGGAGATGGAAGCGCGGGTGACCGCCGTCAAACAGGAACGCGCCCGGATGGCCGCGCAGCTGGAAGCCCAGGGCTGGAAACTGCCGCCGAGCCAGGGCAACTTCCTGTGGATCCGCGCGGATGAGCTGCTCCAGGCGAGGCTGGTGGACGCGTTTGACCGCGCGGGCATCCTGGTCCGGGCGTACCAGGGGGACGGCGTGCGGATCACCGTTGCCGGCTCCGCCTCCAACGACCGCGTGCTCCAGGTTTTGGAAGCCCACGCTGCCTCAACAATCGACTGACCTAATCCCCACTCCGTCCCACCTACATTCAGAGGACTCCCCATGGAACAACAGACAAAGACGTCTGGCCGCGCACTGGGCGCCGCACTCAAACCCCGCCAACTCACCATGATGGGGCTCGGAAGCGCCATCGGCGCGGGCCTGTTCATCGGCTCCGGCGCCGGCATCCAGGCTGCCGGCCCGGCAGTGCTGATCTCCTACCTCGTGGCCGGCACCCTCATCATCCTGGTGATGTGGGCCCTCGGCGAGATGGCCGCCGCCAATCCGGACAGCGGAGCCTTCTCCGTCTATACCGCCAAGGCCTACGGGCCGGTGGCCGGTGCCACAGTGGGCTGGCTCTGGTGGATCCAGCTCGTGGTGGTCATCGCGGCCGAAGGGCTCGGTGCGGCCGGACTGCTGGCCACCATCTTCCCGGCGCTGCCGGTGTGGCTGATGGCCTTCGTGTTCATCGTGGTGCTCACCGCTGTGAACCTCACCAGCGTGAAGAACTTCGGCGAGTTCGAGTTCTGGTTCGCCCTGCTCAAGGTGGCAGCCATCGTGGGATTCCTCCTGGTGGGCGCTGCCCTGCTCTTCGGCTGGCTGCCGGGCGTGCAGTCGCCGGGCCTGACCAACTTCACCGGCGCCGGATTCGCTCCCAGCGGGTTCGCCGGGATTGCCACGGCACTCTTCGTGGTGGCGTTCGCGTTCGGCGGCACCGAGATTGTGTCCGTGGCGGCAGCTGAGACCGCTGAGCCGGCCCGCAGTGTGAAGAAGGCGGTCCGGACGGTGCTGTGGCGCATCCTCATCTTCTACATCGGCGCCATCTTCGTGATCGCGGCGGTGGTTCCCGTGGGTTCGGCGGGGCTGAAGAGCCCCTTTGCCGCCGTGCTGGACGCCGCCGGCATGCCCGGCGCGGCCACCGCCATCACCCTGGTGGCTGTGGCGGCACTGCTTTCCGCGCTCAACGCCAACCTCTACGGCGCCTCCCGGATGGCGTACTCCCTCGCGGAGCGCGGTGAGGCTCCGCGCCTGCTGGCTTCCGTGTCCAAGGCCCGGGTTCCGGTTGTCGCAGTCCTGGCCAGCGTTGCTTTCGGCGTTGTCACGGTTGTGCTGGAGTTGGCTTTCCCGGAGAAGGTCCTTCCCGTGCTGCTCAACATTGTGGGCTCGACGTGCCTGCTGGTGTGGACGTCCGCGCTCCTCGCCCAGCTTGCGCTGCGCCTCCGGGCCGACCGCGAGGGAACGGCGCTTCCCCTGCGCATGCCCGGCTTCCCGTGGCTCACGGTGTTTGGTCTGGTGATTCTCGCGGCGATTTTCACGGTGGGCTTCATCGGCGAGGATTCCCGTCCCCAGCTCCTTAGCACGTTCGGTCTCGTGGCGCTTCTGGCGGTGGCGAACTGGCTTCACCACCGGAACGGGAAGGTTTCGCCGGTTGTGGAATCTGCGGATAGTACCAAGCAGCGGGTGCTCGTCGACTGAGTCAGGTGCTGTGGACCCACATGGCGTGTGGACTTCGGAGCTCTTTGGCGGTGTTCTGGTGGCGCTCTTTGTCGTCAGTTGCCAATGACGAGGGTGCTGGCGGCCGCTTCGATGACGTCGTCGGTGATGGTTTCGAGTTGGTTGATCTTCAGTTCACGGGTGATCTGGGGGAAGAGTCGTTCGAGGAGCCGGAAGTTGCCGCGGGTGATCCGTTCGATTGCGGCTATTGCCTGGGCGTCGGTGAAGTCGTCCGGGTCGAGGGACCTGCCGAGCCGTTTCCAGTGCCGATCGGGACTGTGGAATTAACGGTTTATCCGGCTCGACACGCCAAGCGGTAAGCCTGGCGGGAAGGAGCCCGATATGGCCGCAACACTTGAGGCTGTGCCGCGCGGCCGGGAAGCAGACCGCGAACTCCCGCAACGGGGTCCGCCCGAAAACGGTGCTGACGGAGACGACCGGCCCCGTAGAGGTGGACGTGCCGCGGGACCGGGCCAGCACGTTCGAGCCGGTCATCGTCAAGAAGCGCCAGCGCCGCCTGACGGGGGTTGATGAGATGGTCCTCTCGCTCTATGCCAAGGGCCTGACCACCGGGGAAGTCAGCGCGCACTTCGCCGAGATCTATGGTGCGTCCGTGTCGAAGGAGACGGTCTCGCGGATCACCGACAGGGTGTTGGAGGAGATGGCGGCCTGGCAGAACCGGCCGCTGGACGAGGTCTACGCGGCGATCTTCATCGACGCCATTAATGATGCGTTTCAGGAGACCGCGTATCGGGCAACGGAGTGGGCGCCTATTGCCGTGTTGAGTTCTTCCAGGGTCGGGGGGTTCGCCCCCGGGCGCTGTACGGTAATGGCCGCGGCCGCAGTTGCGGTGTGTCCGAGCTGCTCCAGGACAGCCGGGGCGAAGCCTTCGGTTCCTCGGGTGAGAAAGCCCAGGATCAGGGCGGACATGAAGGAGTCCCCGGCGCCGATGGTGTCGGCGACGTTGGATTTCACGGCAGGAATCCTGATGTTAGCGGCGGGGGTGGTGAATTGTGAGCCTTCTGCTCCCTTGGTGATGACGGCAAGTCCGGCGCCCAAACCGAGGATGTGGGCTGCGGTCTCGTCCAGGCTCTTTTGGGGGTAAAGCCACTGGGCGTCTTCGTCGCTGAGTTTGACGACGTCGGTTAAAGGTATGAGTTCTTCGAACGTGGCTTTGGCTTCCAAGTGGCTGCCGAGCAGGGCTGGCCTGATATTCGGGTCATAGGTGATCATGCAGTGTTTGTGGGCCTGTTCGAGCAGGGATTTCACGGCGGCGGCGCCGGGATTAAGGAAGGTGGCGATGGATCCGGTGTGCAGTATTTTTGGGAAGTAGGCGGGGGCTGTCGGGGCAAGGTCCCAGGTGATGTCGAAGTCGTACTTTGCGGAGCCGTCGGGTTCAAGGGTTGCGGTTGCCGATGCCGTCCGGGTGAGGGATTTTGATCCGGGCAGGAGTATGACGCCCGCGCTGTGGAGATGGTTTTCGATGAAGGTCCCCCGCGCGTCCTGGGCGATGGCGGTGAGCAGGCCGGTGGCTACGCCGAGGCGCCCGAGTCCATAGGCGACATTGGCCGGAGAGCCGCCCGGGTGTTCTACTTTGTCGTGTGACGTGGTGACCACGTCAATCAGCGCTTCGCCTACCACCATGACGTCGAGTATCTGGTGAGCGTCGTGGCGGGCTGTCTTGAGGTAATCCATGGTCTGTCTCTCGTGGAAGCTGATGGCGGGGACTGTCCGAGCCACGTCAGTCCGCGGACCGATCAACCGGGTCCGCGGACTGATTAGTGGCAGGCGGCAGATGTTCAGGCGGTGGCTGCACCGGTCATGATCGCAACAGCGTCGGTCATGGTGTGTGATTGCGGCGTGATGGTGGCGGCGCACTTGCCGAGGCGCTGGATGTGGATGCGGTCCGCGACGTCAAACACATGGGGCATGTTGTGACTGATCAGAATGACCGGCAGCCCGCGGTCCCGGAGGTCCCGGACCAGTTGCAGGACCTGGTTCGATTCCCGAACACCGAGTGCCGCCGTCGGCTCATCCAGCACTACCACCTTTGAACCGAACGCCGCGGCGCGTGCCACGGCGACGGCCTGGCGCTGTCCGCCGGAGAGGTTTTCGACCGGCACTGTGACGTCCTGGAGGGTGGAGATTCCCAAGCGGGTCAGCTCTTCCTTTGCCTTCCGGCGCATGCCTCTGGTGTCAAGCATCCGGAACAGGCTCCCCAAGGGGCCGGGGAGTCGCTCTTCACGGCCGAGGAACAGGTTCGAGGCAACATCGAGTGCCGGGGAAACGGCCAGGTTCTGGTAGACCGTTTCGATGCCGTGGACCCGGGCGTCCTGCGGTCGCTTGAAGTGCACCTGCTTCCCCGATACGTAAAGTTCTCCCGTGTCCGGTACTTCGGCGCCGGTAAGGCACTTGATCAGCGTGGACTTGCCGGCACCGTTGTCGCCGATAACGGCCAGCACTTCACCCGGGTAGAGGTCCAGGCTGACGCCATCGAGGCCGACGACGCGGCCGAAGGTCTTGACGAGGTTCCTGGCCTTGAGGATGGGCTCGCGGGTGGCGGTATGGGAGGCTGCAGATTCTGTCATGGTCATGACTTAACCTTTCGGATCCACTGGTCGATAGACACAGCAACAATGATCAGGATGCCTACGGCGAGGGTCTGGTACAGGACGTCCAGGCCGGCGAGCGAGAGGCCGTTTCGGAAAACTCCGACGATCAGCGCTCCGAGCAGTGAACCCCAGATGGAGCCGCGGCCGCCGAAGAGGCTTGTTCCGCCGATCACGACGGCGGTGATGGAGTCCAGGTTCAGATCGACCCCGGCGTTTGGGCTGGCGGCGTTGGTGCGGCCGATCTGGATCCAAGCGCCGGCGGCAAGAACTGCTCCTGCGGCAAGGTAGACGCTCATGAGGACGCGGCTGACCGGAATACCGGCGAGGCGGGCCGCCTCCTTGTCATCGCCCACGGCGTAGACGTGTCGGCCCCAGGCCGTCTTGCCCAGGATGAAGGCGACAACGGCGTAGAGCAGGAGCATCATGACGACGCCTGTGGAGATGCGGACCGGCCCGACCGGGAACGTGGTTCCCAGCCAGGTGAGGACACCTGGCATCGCGGATCCGCGGACCGTGCTGCCCCCTGAATAGAGCAGCGTCAGGGCGACGAAAATGTTCAGCGTTCCGAGGGTGACGATGAACGGTGGGAGTCGGAATCTTGTGACCAGGAAGCCGTTGAGCGCGCCGGCGGCAAGACCGACAGCGAGACCTGCAATGAGTGCCAGCGGCCCGGGAATACCGTTGCTGACCGCGAGCTGGGCGATCACCATCGAGGACAGGATCATGACCGCGCCGACGGAGAGGTCGATGCCGGCGGTCAGGATGATGAGGGTCTGAGCGATGGCCAGGGTGCCCACCACCGCTACCTGCTGCGTGATCAGGGAGAGGTTCTCTACCCGCAGGAAGCGGTCATTGAGGAGGCCGAAGACCACCACTGCGATCAGCAGGACAATGGCGGGGCTGAGGGCCGGGTAGCGGTGGAGAATGTTGCGGATTCTGCTGAGAGTGGTCTGGCGGTCGAGGAATTCCTCGGCCAAATCAGCATGCCCGGTGCTCGGCGGGCCGGCGGTCTGTTGCTGGGTCACTTGAATTACTCCTGAACGTCCATGTTCTGTTACTGGTGTTGTGCTGCGCGCTGCGGGGAGACGCCTTGGCACGTCCCCCCGCGACGGGAGGGGTTACTTGCCCCAGCAGATCTGAGATGCGGCCGTGGTGTCGATGCTGTCCAGCCCGGCAACTGCCTTGTCAGTGACCAGGGCGGAGCCGGTGTTGAAGAAGTCCAGGCCCGCTGAGACCGAGGGCTTCTTGCCCGACGTGGCCAGGTCTTGGATGGCTTTGACGCCGAGCTGGGCCATCTTGACGGGGTATTGCTGGGCGGTGGCGCCGATGATTCCGGACTTGACGTTGTTCACGCCGGTGCAGCCTCCGTCGATGGAGACGACCAGCACGCCTTTTTCTTTGCCCGCAGCCTTCAGTGCCTCATAGGCGCCCGCAGCGGCCGGTTCGTTGATGGTGTAGACGACGTTGATGTTGGGGTTCTTGGACAGCAGGGTTTCCATCGCGGTCCGGCCGCCGTCCTCGGCGCCCTGTGAGGCCTGGCTGCCGACGATCTCGTAGTCCCCGCCTTTACCGCCGGTGTACTTGCCGGTCTTGGCCTCGTCACCGTTCTTCGTCTTGTCGGCGGTGTCGATGCCCATTCCGGTCAGGAATGCCTGGTCGCGGTTGTAGTCAACCGAAACGACCTTGTCGCTGAACAGGTCAACCAAGGCAATAGTGGCCTTCTTGCCATCCAGCTGCGCCGCGGTCCACTGCCCGATCTGTTTGCCGGCCGCGAAGTTGTCGGTCGCGAAGGTGATGTCCACTGCGCTGGCCGGGTCCGGCGGGGTGTCCAAAGCGATCACGTACAAGCCTGCGTCGCGGGCCTTCTTGATGGCGTCGACAACGGCGGGCCCGTTCGGCGTGATGAGGATGCCCTTGTCGCCCTTGGAGATGGCATTCTCGATCGCCTGGATCTGGGTGTCTTCGTCGCCGTCGGACTTGCCGGCAGCCAGCTTCAGATCAATATTTCCCCCCTCGGCTGCTTTTTTCGCGCCGTCTTCCATTGCTACGAAGTAGGGGTTGGACGTGGTCTTTACGATCAGCGAAACGCCGATCTTTGCGTCAGTGGCGCCTCCGCTGGCAGACGTCCCGGTGGAACTGCCGCCACAGGCAGTAAGACTGAGCGCTCCCAAAGTTAGGACTGCTGCTGCAGACAAGAGGCGGGTGGTTGTCGAACGAGGCGCTGTGGAACTCAACATTGAATCTCCTGGTGTTTGAGGCCCTCACTGGCCTCGACAACGATGTCATGTACGATGTAAGCAGCATCACACCGGAGAGTCAATAGATGCAACTTAGAAGGAGCGATTTTTTGACAACGATGTCCGATCGTAGCCAGGCGGCCCTTTCCGCCAATCGTCCGACGATGCGCCATGTGGCGGCCCTTGCCGGCGTCGGAATTAAGACCGTCTCCCGGGTGATCAATGACGAACCCGGCGTGTCGGAGGCCACCCGGGAAAAGGTGCTCAGCGCTTCCCGGCAACTTAACTACCAGCTGGACATGGCGGCCGGCAGTCTTCGCCGCGCGGGCAGGAGAACGCTCTCTGTCGGGCTGCTGCTGCCGAGCGTCTCTAATCCATTCAGCAGCGAGATCAACCGGGCCATTGAAGATGCGCTGGGGGCGAGGGGAATAGCGGTTTTTGCGGCGAGTCTCGATGACGACCCCCGGCGGGAGCAGGCCATTGTTACGGCGTTTCTTGGCCGGCGTGTCGACGGGCTCATCCTCACACCAATCGCCCGAAGCCAGGCGTACGTAATCCCGGAGCATTCCCGCGATCTGCCCTTGGTCTTCATCGACCGTGAACCGGTAGGACTGGAAGCAGACGCCGTCGTGACCGACAACGCCGCCGGCGCCGCAAAGGCGGCCGCCCACCTGATCAGCCACGGCCACACCAGGCTCGCCTATCTGGGGGACCGCACAGACATCCAGACCGCGCGGGAACGCCGTCGCGGGTTCATGGAGGAGATCGGCCGGCAAGGCATTCCCACCTCAACGGTTCCCGTACGCGAAAATCTCCACGACGAGGAATCGGCGAGGCTGGCTACGCTGGAGCTTCTCACTGCTGCGGAACCGCCGACGGCCATATTCTCCAGTCAGAACCTGGTCACGTTCGGCGCCATGCGTGCTCTGAGAGAGCTCGGGCTTAGCAATCGCGTCGCCCTGATCGGGTTTGATGACTTTACGCTTGCCGACATGATGGATCCCGGCGTGACGGTCATCGCCCAGCACCCCGAGCGAATCGGGAAGCTGGCAGCGGAACGGCTGCTGGCCAGGATTGATGGCGACCCGGAGCCTGCGCATACCTATGTTGTCCCGTCCGAGCTGATACAAAGAGGCACCGGAGAGCTACGCCCACCGGCCTGACGCCGGGAAAATTTTCGAACAGCCCGCTGCGCACCCATATCTGAAAGGGATCATGATGACCAAAATCCTGTACGCCGAGTTCACCGTCAAACCGGGCAGCGAAGCCCGTGTCGCGGAGATGATGCTCGAGCTGACCCAGCACGTACGCCAGGAAGAGGGCAACGAGCTCTTCCTTCCCTATACGCGGGAAGAAAATCCCCGGGAGTACTTTGTCTTCGAGGTCTACCGTGACGAAGCCGCATTCCAGGAACACATCCGCGCCGACTACGGCGCCAGATTCAATGAGGAACTGGCCCGCCACATCGAAGGCGATGGCTCGGAGCTGACCTGGCTCCTACCGGTGGAATAGCCGGCGGCCACGACCCCCGGCACCCATTCATATGACGGCGTCCGGGTTCCCCTGAAGGGAATGGATGGACCCCACGTACCGAAAAGCACCCTTCCAATCCGTCCGTTGGAGGGGGAATGCCGGCTGCCCCGCCTATGCGTACCCCTGCCTAAGTAGAGGGACTGCGCTCTCATCCATAGGCCGGTCAGAATCGTTGACTTGTCTGCTGTACATAACTTAGTGTCCATCGCACTGACAACGTTGTCTATCGTAGGCACGCGCAACGAAGGGCGAAACAAGCAGATGATAAGAACGACCACCCGCAGGACGCATGCCGTTTCTGCACTAACACTCGCAGGACTGACGCTGGCAGCGGCCATGGCGGGTTCCCCCTCAGCGTCGGCCGCGACAGCGCTCGGTGATGAACCCTACCGCCCGGCCATTCACTACACGCCCGCAAAAAACTGGATGAACGACCCGAACGGTCTTGTTTTTTACAAGGGTGTCTATCACATGTACTACCAGCACAATCCCTCGGGCAACACCTGGGGGAACATGTCCTGGGGCCACGCCACGTCCACGGACCTTGTCCACTGGAAGGAGCAACCCCTGGCCATCTCGGCCGATGCTCAGCAGGATATCTTCTCTGGCAGCGTCGTTGTGGACAAGGACAATACGTCCGGCTTCGGCACAAAAGAGAACCCCCCGATGATCGCTGTCTTCACCAGCGCCTACAAGGACGCCTCCCCGAACCACGGTCTCCAGGCTCAGTCTCTGGCCTACAGCCTCGATGACGGCCAGACCTGGACCAAATACTCCGGCAATCCGGTGCTGAACCGGAACTCCGCCAACTTCCGGGACCCGAAGGTCTTCTGGTACGACAAGCCAGGGGGCGGCGGCTACTGGGTAATGACGGCGGTCGAAGCCCAGGACCACAAGGTCGTCCTCTACAAATCCGCCAACCTTAAGGACTGGACGGCGCTGAGCGAATTTGGGCCCGCCAACGCCACCGGCGGCCAATGGGAATGCCCCGACATGTTCCCTCTGGCCGTGGACGGCGACAAGAACAACATCAAGTGGGTCATGGTCGTGAACGTCAACCCCGGCGGCGTGGCTGGCGGCTCCGCCGGCCAGTACTTCGTGGGCAACTTCGACGGCACCACCTTCACCTCCGAGACGACCAAACCCGTGGATACCCTTCCTCCCGGCAAGGTTCTGGCCGGATTCAACGACGGAAGCTACAACGGCTGGACCGTGAACAACGAGCCGGGCAACTGGAAGAACGGGCCCTTCGGTAATGCCCCCGCCTCCGGTGCAATTGCAGGCCAGAGCCCGGTGTCCGGCTTCGGCGCCCCAGGCCTCATCAATTCGTTCAATGACGGTGACTGGCCGCTTGGGTCCATGCAGTCACCAACCTTTACGGTGTCCGACGATTATTTGAACTTCCTCGTGGGTGGCGGCAAGCACCCTCGAGTCTCCGACAAGCTGGACAACACACCACCCGAGGGGGAGCTTAAATTCAACGGCTTCGAGGTTCCCCCAGGTACCACACTGGCCGACTCAGGCTGGACCGGAACCGGCGATCTGACACCCAACTTCCAGCCCGCCAGTAGTGGCGGGGACTTTTACATCGGGACCAAGCGGATCAACACTTTCGAGACGGGAACCACACCCGGCGATGACCGGCAGGGCACCCTGACATCACCGGAATTCCCCCTCACCAAGAATTTCATGAGCATGCTTGTCGGCGGCGGCAACCGCTCTGCGGACTCTGGACAGATCCTGGCTGTCCAGTTGCTCATCAACGGCAAGGTGGTCCGTTCCCTGGCAGGAGATAATTCCGGAGTCATGAACTGGAAGGGCTGGGACGTCTCAGAATTCGCTGGACAGAATGCACAATTGCGGGTCGTTGACCAAGCTACCGGCGGGTGGGGACACCTGACCCTTGACCACGTCATGCTCACCGATACCGCCGCTGTTCCCAGGTCCGATGAAGAGACCGTGAACCTGGTTGTCAACGGAAAGGTGGTCCGCACGGCCACAGGCAATGACAGTGAATCGCTGGATTGGGCATCCTGGAATGTTAAGGAATTCGTTGGCCAACAGGCGCAGATCAAAGTCGTCGACAACAACCGATTCGGCTGGGGGCATATCCTCGCTGACGAATTCATGGCGAGTTCCACAGCAGCGACAAGCCGCCTGCAGTCCTACGACTGGCTGGACTACGGTCGGGACCTCTACGCCAGCGTGTCTTTCGGCAACATGCCCGATAACAAGCGGGTCATGCTGGGCTGGATGAACAACTGGGACTACGCGAACGACATCCCCACCAGCCCGTGGCGCAGCGCCATGGCACTTCCTCGCGAGGTCACCCTGACGCAGACCCCCGACGGCCCCCGGCTGAGCCAAAGCGCTGTGAAGCAAGTCGACAAACTCGACGGAAAGGTCTCCTACAAGGACAACAAGGGCGGCCCGATTTCCGCAGGGGCCCACCAGTTGCCGGCTGCGGCCTCGGGACAGGTCCAGCAGGTGGACATTACCTTCGCCCCCAGTACGGCGAAAAAAGCCGGCATCACCGTTCTGGGCGACGGAAACTCCTCAACAGTCATCGGTTACGACGCCACGACCGGAAAAATGTTCGTCGACCGTACGAAATCCGGCAACACGGCATTCCACCCGGCATTCGCCTCCGTTGAGAACGCTCCCATTGCCCTGGACAAGAACGGTAACATCACCATGCGGATCTATCTCGACCACTCATCCGTAGAGGTATTCGCTCAGAACGGTCTGCGGACCATCACTGACCAGGTATTCCCCAACGCCGGAGCCGACAAGATGGCCCTCTTCGCAGAAGGCGGGACCGCCCAGCTCAAATCACTCACCGTAACGCCCTTGGAAAAGGCGATGTTCCTTCCCAAAAAGAAGTAACCTGACCGGCTCCCTGTGGGTTGGAGCTAAGGGAGCTAAAGGCGAGCTGAAGGGACTGAGCGCCGGTATTGCACCGGCCTCAGTCCCTTCAGTCTTTCCAGATGGCTATGAAGAAGCATTCGCGTTGAGGATTGCCAAATGGCCACTTAGGGCGACAATTAGCGCTGCGAAAACGCCGCCACTTAGCGCTGCGAATCACACACATGGCGGGTCCGGTGCACGCGGAGGTCGCGTCCGGTCCGGCCGGCCGCGCCCTCCGCGATGCTTTGCCGAGGTGGCCATGCTGACCCTACAATCGGCCAGTTCGGCCGCTCCGCACTCGTCGGGCTGCCGCCACCGGGTGCTCTGGATGCGTGACCGGCCACAACCCAGCTGTTCCACCCCGGCGACGTGTTCGAGGACTCGGTATCCGCCGCCAGCTCAGCCGCCTGCAGATCGGCCGTCAGCTGTTCGGCGTGGGGTTCCTGGCCGGCCTGATGCTGTTGCAGTTCGCCTCCGGCCTCGCCGCGCGGGCCAGCGCCTCCATACTGCTGTACGCGATGGGCCGCGAGTTCGTCCTGCCAGAGGCAGTCTTCGGCAGATTTCAATGACACCCTCAGGCGGGGACCCGAGGTCGGCGACGGCGCTGACCGTCGCTTCGAGCCCGGAGCTGACTGACGATGCCATGAAACGGGTAGGCCATGACGCGGTACCGGGGTGCCGGGCGGCGTGGGGGGAGCCGCGCTCGACCAGCGTGTGCGGCATGATCTTCGGCCCCAGGTCGCGGGAGCGGAGTAGCTTCTTCACGGCCATCCGCCCCATTTCCTCAAGCGGCTGGGCCATGGTGCTCAGCGGCGGGTTTACGTGCCGGGAGGTGGAGCTGTTGTCGGGGCCGAGGACGGACACGTCCTCCGGCACCCGGAGGCCGCGCCGCTGCAGTTCATTGACGACGGCGGCGCCTATCTCGTCGCTCATCGCGAAGATCGCGGTGAGTCTGGGTTCCTGCTGGAGCAGGTCGTCCGCACCGGCGGCGCCGCTTTCGTAGAAGAAGCTGCCGGCGGCGGTCACCGGGGTGCAGCCCGCTGCGGTCATGGCGCGGAGGTAGCCGCGTTTGCGGGGCTGGGCGACGTAGATCGACGCCGGGTCACCGGTCAGCAGGCCGATGTGCCGGTGGCCGAGCCGCAGCAGGTGACGGGTCGCGTCGTAAGCTGCCTGCTCGTCGTTGATGGCGACGCTGGGCGAGCCCGACTTGTCGCTGATGGACACGGAGATAATCGGGACGTTGGGCCCCAGCAGCTGCCTGGTTTCCGGCGTGATCACCGCGGAGAGGCGCCGGTGCGCCCGAGCATCACGGCGTAGCCGCGTTCCTGGGCTTCCTTCTCCACGCACTGCATGACCTGGGATGCCAGGTCGTCGGAGACCATGGGTGCGAGGAGTCCGATCACGGAGGTCTGCCGGGTCTTCAGGCCCCGCGCGAGGTGGTCCGTTTCGTAGCTGAGGCTCTGGACCGCGGTCTCGACGCGTTCCCGCGTCTCGTCGGAGTAGCCCACCAGCCCGTTGACAACCCGGGAGACGGTGGCCGGGGAGACACCGGCGTGCTTGGCGACATCGCGGATGGTGACCACTGTTCCTCCTCCCTGAGGGTGCCTGCGGGTGCAGCGTGAATCGGCCGTGGGCCAGGTTACGCAAACGGTTTACGTAAACGGTTTCGTTGCGTGCGGGATCAACAGTAAGGGGTGTGTGCGGGATGGCGTTGCGTTTCGTAAACGGCGCCGGTCGGTTCGTCCGAAAGTCGAGGAGCCTTTGTTTTTGGGCAGACGGCGGGTGCTTGGGGGAGGAGGTTGAACGCGCCGTACCCGGGCCAGCCTGGATCCATGAATACAATCGCCATAGATCCAGAGCGGCCCTAATGGATTCTCATCTAGGCCGCGTTCACGTCTCTTGGGAGGCGCAACCAAAAGGAGTAAGGGATGATTGATATCGAAAGCATCACGCTGGAGGCGGAGCTCGTCGGAGAGGACGCCACGCGTGATATCGCAAAGGCGGTGAGTGCTCGTCACACCATTGCTCGCAAGTACGTCATGAGGCTCCGCCGGCGGCATCCGGACGCGACTCCTGCTGAAGTCATCCAGATGCTGGAGCGTCACTACGCAACCTCGATCACGACTGCTGGTGCCCTCATCAGCGCCGGTGCGATAGCCGCTGACATTGGTATCGCCATGATCCCCGGAGTAGGGGCTGCAGCAGCCGGTATGAAAAGTGCAGGTCAACAGGCTGCCAAGAAGACAGTCCAAAATGCGGCCAAGAGCGCTGCGAAACAAGCCGCAAAAAACATGGCGATGAGTACTGCGAAGAACGGGGCACAGCGGGCTGCTGCACTACTTCCAGCCGGCGATGAGCAACTGCAATTCGAAATCACGGCGGTTTTCGCGCTCGCTATTGCCGATATCCACGGGATGGATCTCGACAAAGATCAAGCCCTTGCCCTCGTCTACGGACTTTCAAATGAACGCGTGAGCCAGAAACAGATCGCGACGATGGCCACAGACCTATCGAGCTCGTCGGTCGAAGGTGTCGTCGTAGGTGGCAACACTGCCGCGGCAGGTCGGACGGATTGGTCGCATTGGGCGAATACGCTCGCCGATAGCCTTCCTGGCGGCGCCGCGCAGAGTCTGGTTCGTACCATTGAGACCGGTGAGCTAGACACCGTCCGCCAAAATTTGAGCGGAAAGCAGCAGGCCACGATCGAATATGGCGTCGGAGCCATAACGGGAGGCGTCACGCGCTTCGTGTTCGGTCGCGAAGTCGTCATAGCAGCCCGGGCGGCCTTCGCCGATGCTCCCGGCACGTTCCCCGAACATCTCGCCATTCCTCTCGAAGCTGACGCAGAAGACGGTGACGCCGACCAGAACCGAGCACTCGCCGCAATGGAAGACGCCGCGAAGTTGACTGGTAGCTGGATTGCTGGCACTGCCAACACAGTCGGAGGCGGCGTCGCAACGGGCGCTGCAGCAGTCGGCGCCGGCGTAGCTACCGCGGCCGACACGGTATCGCGGGCGTTCCGGAGCGTAGACCTCGACGGGGACGGAATTCCGGATGAGCCCCAGGCCCTCACTGCGGTGAAGGGCGTCGGTGGCGCCATAGCCGGTACAGCAGGCTCCGTCGGCGGGAGCGTCGCAGGGTTGTTCAAACGGAAGAGGCGCGGCGAGGATACATCGGGCGGGTCTGAGGCCGGCAGTGAAGAAGCGGTCGAAAAATAACCCGGGGTTGCGCGGCTGCGGTACACGGCGGAGTTGAGAGCCCCTCCGTCCAGTAAGCGACGCAGTCTAGAATCACTGAACTGTGCCGGGCCCTTCGACACGTAGGGAACTATTCTGCTGGGACGGCCTAGCCGCGTCACGGTGTTGAGGGCGCATTCGCATAAGCTCGGACCTGCAACTTCCAGGACCGGTGGGCGCGCCATAATCTGGCGCTCCCTGCTTTCGTATATCGTTCGAGGGTACTCGACGATTCGATGTGTTGTGGCTGGTAAACAGCGCTGAGTTCCGAAGCAATTTTGACGTCAAACCAAAGCTGGAGATCGAAGCGCCGTGAACTTCTTCAAAGCAATCATAAACTTCTTCAAAGCGCGGGTTCTGCTTTGGCCGGTCTTGCTGCTCATCGTGCTGGTGGTTGGGGGAGCGGCCGCCGCGTTCGCAACCGGTGGACTTAACGCCATTGCCCTCAAGTCCCTGTTCGGCAGCACCTCGAGCGAACGTGATTCCCAAGTGGTCCAGGCCGTCACGCGCGTGCAAGAAGTCGCACTACTTAGCCTTCACATCGAGGGTGTCACGAGGCATGAAAGTAATGGAGAGATTCTCGGCGTGGCTATACCCGCGAGCGAGAAAACGACGTTTATCCAATACAAGTTCGACGCAAAAATAGGCGTCGACGGGTCACGGGTGAAGATTGAACCCACCGGCCCGAAGTCGTTTCGGGTGACCATCCCTCAATTTATCGGCATCGGCTTTGATGAACCCGTGTTCGAGGACGCCCTCGAGAGCTCCAACCCGCTTGGCATGCTGGCGGCCCCAGCCGTTCAAACTCGCATGATGAACAAGGTTCTCAGCGACGAGAACAAGCAGAAGTACGTCACCCAAAACTCAGCAGAGCTGAAAGAGCAGGCCAAGGTGTTCTACACGGGAATCATCGCAAGCGTGGACCCCGAAGTCACAGTTGACTTTGAGTTCGCAGAGTAAATACTTGCCACGCCAAGTCCTCGCGCAGAAACACGCCGTGGGGATGGCTGCTATGGGCGGAGCGGTCATGCCGGAGTATGCCGGCAACCGTGATGAACGGGGAACCCGCCTTGCTCTCCACGGCGCAAGGTGTCCCTTTCTGTCAGATCGTCCGCCTACAGTGCTTCCATGACTCCCGACGAAACGGCCCCAATCGCGCAGCCGAAGAAGAAGCGCACCGTCTCGCGGAAGTGTCCCGTGTGTGGCAGCGAGGCCTGGCGGATTGCCTATGGGATGATCATGCCCTCAGCGCGCCAGACGATGCCGAAGACGGAATTCGCTGGGTGCATGGTCATGGACGAAATGCGTGTTTACCCCGCTACGGGCAAAGTCGAATTCGGCTTATCCAAATGGGCGTGCCAGAGCCTGGAATGCCGTCATCGCTGGTGGTAAACCTCAGCTGATCCGGAACATCTTCCCCAACGCCGGCATGTGGATTAGCGTTTCGACGACGGGCCTTTTGGTGATGGACTTAATCGCTTCGGCATACCCTCGCATTTGGCCGATGTACTTGTCCTTGATGTGACCGACAGGATCCTTGCCCGGGTAGGACTTGTGGTCCACCAGGACATAACCGGCTGGCGTCTCCAGCAGGAGGTCAATCCACCCCTCCATGAGCTGGTTGTCAGCATTGCGCCAGGCAACCGACTGCTCCGTGGTGACCGTCGCCCCGGGGTAGTGCTGGGCGAAGAATGCGAGCATCCGCTCACCCGCTTCCACCACGACGTCAGCGCCGACGGCGGAGGCCGCACCCCAGCGGTCCAGAAGACGTTGTGCCGCCGAGAGCCGGATGGAGTCATCCATCTCAGCAAGGGGCAGGGCGAAGTAACCGTGGATTGCGGAGCCCACCTGGTCCCAGTTGGCAGCGCCGTGGGCAATCAGCTGGGCGCCGAGGACGGCCGCCTCGGTGACGTCGGCAGCGAAGCCGAAGCTCTCCAAGGAGCTGGCGGTTACCCGGGCAGGTTTATGCGAAACCGGCGCGACGACTGCCAGACCGTCCTCGTACTCGACCTTGGTGCCGTCGACTGTATCGGCGGGTCCATCCGCGGGCCCGTAGCTAAACGCCTCCACCGTGAGAGTGTGTTCGCCGTCGCGTCCTTGAACAGTCAAGGTGCCTTCGCTGCCGGTTCCCTCCGTCCACTCCACAATCGGGCCCGTTCCGAGCGAGTTCAATGAAGCTGGCGCGGGCTTGGCGGCGGCGAGGCAGGTCACGCTGACCGACCGGGTCAGGCCAACGTAGAGCACGCGCGCCGAGTCGGCCTGGCGCCGTGCCAGGACCCGCTGCGCGACAGCCGAGGAGTCGGCCGCTCCGGACAGCGGCTTGAACCCCTTTTTACCGAAGGGCCACGGCCAGAAGCGGATCCAGCGTCCTGCGAGGGGATCGCTGACGTCGATCTCATCGACGCCCTCGACAGCCACGCCCCACGGTTTCGCGGTGACATCGGTGTCGAGGCTCGCCAGCACGACGGCCGGCCACTCCAGCCCTTTGGCCCTGTGGTAGGTCAATACGTTCACGACGTCGTCGCCGAAATTCTCGCTGCCGGTGCTGTCGACATCTGCGAGGAATTCGAGTGAGCCGCTCAGCGTCACGGGCTTGCTGAGTGCGGCACACGAATCGTAGTACTGCTCCAGCATGGAGCGCAGCGCGTCCAGATTCTTGAGTCGGGTTCCGGGGTTGCTCCACGTCTTGATGAGCCGGACCAGCCCGAGGCGCGCTGTGACCTCTTCCATGATTTCGGTCGGCGTGCACAGCTTGGCCAAGTCGCGGAGCTCAACCAGGCCGGACACCAGGGGGTCGCTGGCCCAGCGTTGGAGCTCTACTGTCGGCTCCTCGGCGTCGAACAGTGCGGGGACCCAGCGCCCGAACTGAGGATGGTCAGGATGCAGGTGCGCCAGCTCAGCCAGGGCCACGGTATCGTCGTCGGACGCGACGAGCGCCATACCTGCACGGACCAGTTGAATTTCCCGGGCGGCGAACAACGAAGTGGTGTTGGTGGTTGCCTTGACTCCGAGCGCGGCCAATTCTCCAGCGATGGCGGCAACGTCGACATTCGTCCGCGCGAGGACCGCAACATCGCATCCCTTGAAGCCTCGTCGTTGGATGAGATCCACGACGCCGGCGGCGACCGCCCGCCGCTGCTCCGGCACGGTTTTCGCAGCCAGTGTCCATGCCTCCCGGGCGCCGCCCAGGGCATTCTTCGGATGCGCAGCGTCCAGACGGGCTTCGGGGACTGTCAGCTGGACTTCGTCCTCGCTTAGCTCTGGGAACATGGCGAGACTGATCGCGTTGGAGAGGTCGATGACGGATTCTTTGGACCGCCAGGAATCATGAAGCTGGGTCTTGCTCTCAACCCGGGCGGCCACGGCTTTCATCAGCTCCGGATCGGTGCCCCGGAATTCGTAGATAGCCTGCTTCGAATCGCCCACCCAGACCACCTTGTCCACCAGCTCGGCGAACTTGGTGAACAGCTGGAGCTGCAGTGGGCTCGTGTCCTGGAACTCATCCACCACCATGAACTTGATGCGTCCGGTGATGGAGGCCTGAAACTCCGAATTGTTTTCCAGCAGGTCCAGCACCAGGGTTTCCTGGTCCGCGAAGTCAATGAGCCCGTACTGCCGCTTGAAATCCGCGAACCGGTCCAGGCAGGCAGCGGCGCAGGCAAACACCAATTCGGTGAATTCCCGCAGCTCGGTCTGAAAGGCCGGGTTGGAGACCAGCACGACGTCGACCGCTGAAATGTAGCTTTCCAGCTGCCGTTTGGCGTCAGCGTTGGGGACACCGGCCGCCTCGACCCAGAAACGCCAAGGCGCACCCTCCGGCGACGCGTGGGTCAGCACCGGCTCCAGCAGGGCGATTGAGGCCAAGAGATTCTTCGGTGGAGTCTTGCCGGATTCGGCGATCTCGGCGGCCAGCCCGCGAAGGCTTATGAGCCCCTGGAGGAGCTGGTTGGACCAGGTTGCGCGGTCGTCGAGGCCGGCCGGACCCAGAACCTGCCGCAGTCCCTGCCATGACGCAGCGGCGGACTGCGTCAGCGTTGCGGAGTCAATCCTATTGCTGCGGGCGGCATCCGTGATCTCCCGGACGACCTTCCGCCAGTCGGTGTCGGTGCCCCGGATGTCGGCTTCGCCGTCGTGCCCCAGCCAGCGGGCGAGAGGCTGGATCCGCGGAGTGAACTCTGCGAACACGGCGTCCGTGGCGAGCTGGAAGATCCGGAGTTGTTCGTCTTCGGCGATGACTTGCAGCGCCGGCGACAGCCCGGCGTCGACCGCGTACTCCTGCAGCAGCCGGCTGCAGACGCTGTTGACGGTGCCCACCATGCTGACCGACATCTGCCGGGCGGCATCAGGGCGCTCCTGGCCGAAGAGTTCGGCTTGCACCCGGTCGATGAGTTCGGCAGCGGCCTTCTTGGTGAAGGTGGTGGCCAGTATCTGGCTGGGTTTCGTGCCGCTGTTGATTGCCCCGGCGATTTCGCCCATCAGGCTGTAAGTCTTGCCGGTTCCGGCGCTGGCCGTGATCATGGTGACGTTGTGCAGGGTGTGGTTCATGACAGGTCCTCCTTGAGGCCGCACAGGACGGAGAAGTCGCAGAAGTTACAGGAGGGCCTCTGATAAAGTCGGCCGTCTGCCGTCGCTGTCTCCCGCTGTTCGTCGGACGATCCCAGTTCCTGACGTCCGGCCGCCAGGACGCGTCCGCCGACCACTTCCGCGATGGAGAATTCGGCCGCGCGGACGGAGCGCTGCCAGGTGCTGCGGCTGGACGCGGGGCTGGCCAGGGCCGGGCCGAAGAGTTTGCTGGTCGAGGCGAATTCGCCCTGCTTGAGCATGTAATAGGACATCGTAGCGTCCTCCGCCACGGTGGACATGGGGTCGGGCCCGTTGTCCAGGGCCCAGTGGTACAGAGCGAGCTGCATCGCGTCGCCCGTGGTGATCTCTTCTCGGCGGTACTTCGAACGGTTGGTCCACTTGAGGTCGATCACGACGGGCTCGGCTCGCTGGTCCGCGGCCAGGACATCAATGAAGCCGGAGACCGTGACTTCGATCTGCGTCCCGTTGACGTTGAACAGGGCCGGTTTGCTGAACTCGTGCTCGGTGGCGCGGATATAGACCCCTTGCGTCTGCAGGGTCTGGAACAGCTTGACGACCGAGTTCTCGATGATGGGCCGGAGGCCGGCGAGTTTGCTGCCGCGGCCCGGCAGGAGCAGCTCCGAGGCGTAGTGCGGCACGAGCTGGTCCAATTTGGCCTGGACCTCCGCCGGCTCCGGCACCGCCCGGTTCGCGGCGTAAAGTTCGCCGAAGAGTTCTTCGACCACCCTGTGGACCAAGGTGCCGATCATGGTATTCCCGGTGGGCACGGACTGCGCGTCGCCAACCTTCAGCCGGCCCTTCTTCTCCAGGACCCACTTCATCGAGCAGCCAATCAACGTGCTGAGCTGCGAGTAGGAGAGCTTGTCCGGCATGAACTCCGGACGGGGCCCCAGATCATGGGACGCCGGCACCGGTCGGGTCTGGGCTGGCTGAACCGGCGTCAACGAGGCGGTTCGGCCTGCGAGCCGCCAAACACCGTCGCACACCAAGTCGGCGGGGGTGGTGCTGAAGGCCGAAATGGCGTGTTCCACCGCCTGCTTGTTCTCCTCCGGGCTTCCCGGCAACGGCGAGGGGAGGGTGCTGAAGGCCAGCGAGGACAGCAGCGGGTGGGCCTTCGTTGGCTCCCCGCCGATCTCCGCGGCGCGCACCAGCAGCAGTCGCCGGCAGCGCCGCATGGCGTTCACCGCCACGGAGAGTTCCAGCTCTGCCAAGGCAGCAGGATCCGGCAGGACGACGCCGGCGCCTAGCAGTGCCTGGCGGTCGGCGTCGTCCCAGTGGCGGGACCGGATTTGGCCGTCATCCTGGCACCCCCACCAGACGAGCGAGTCGGCGTCGTCGCACAGTTCACCGAGGCTGTTGAGCGTCAACCACGGCGCCGCCTCGCCGCCGGCCAAGGGACTGGCGCTGGCGGGAATGACAGATTCCAGGATCCTTGCGATGGTCTTGCGCGTTACCGGCTCCGGCCCGTCGATCAGGGCCATGAATTCATTGAGCTGGCTGAGGACGGATTCGAGTTGCGGGTCGAACTGCACGCGGCGGCTGAGCTGGGTGCGCAGCCACTGTGCGCGTTCAACGACGGCGCTGCCGGTGACGGTTCCGTCGTCCGTCAACAGCCCGGTGCTGAGAAGCTGGTCCAGCTCTGCCGCTACGACGGGGCCAAGGGCCTCGTCACTGCTGATCATTTGGAGGGCGCTCAGCCATTCATCCCCGCCGGTGCCCGGCTGGGCGGCGAGGGCGTGCAGGAGATGGCGGGCGGCTCTGCGCCGGACCGGGCTCACGGAAAGGTTCAGGAACTCGCCCAGCAACTGGACGTCCACCGGCCCCCAGATGACGGTGAAGAAGAGCGGAATGATCTGGTCTATGGCCCGCCAGCGTGAGCGGTTGCCGACCCCGATTCGTGGCAGTCCGCGGCGCTGCAGCTCCTGGTCCAGCAGCGCGGTGCTCGTGGAGGCAACGACGGCGGAGCGGACCGCAGCGGGTTTACCTGCGGTGTTCGCCGCGGACGCGAGCCAGCGGGCCGTGTGCTCGGCCGCTTCCCATTCGGTCTTGGCGACGAGGACGGTCACGTCGCCCACAGGTTCCGACGGCACGGACGGTTCCATGACCGTCACGCCGCGGCGCTCCAGGGCGCCGATGAGACGGTCCCAAATGGCGGGGAACGTGGCGCGGGGGTGCTGGAGTTCAAGCTCCGGAATACCTAGCGGCCAGTGGGAGGCGGCCTCGCTCTCGAGCTCATGGATGAGTTCGAGCGGGAAGTCGGCGAACGCCCGGTCGAGAGGGAGCCTGCTCTGTTCCAGAGTAGCGAGGGTTTTCAGTTTGGCGCCGGACCCGTCCGGTGCGAGGCCCGTCCACCCGTTGACCACAAGTTCGTCGCGCATGTTCAACAGGTCGATGGCCGTGGACCACGGATCGACGGTGAACGATCTGTGGAACCAGGCATCCGGGCTGTCCTGCTCCGCGAGCCGGGCCATGAACTGCCTGATCCGGGTGGAGTGGCGGGCGTCGGGGCCGGTGAGTCCGAGGCGGGTCTGCAGGAGCTGGGCCAGCCCGAGTGGACCGAGCCTGACTGCGCCGAGGGCGGAGTCACGATAGATCCACGGAGCGCGGTCCAAGTACAGGCCAAACAAAACGTTCACATCATCCCCCGGGACGTGTTGGAGCGACAGTTCCTAGATCATATGGGCAGGGTCGGACAATGAAGGTTGCGACGCGTTCGGGAGGGATGTGCAAGCACACCCCTCCCGTTCCGTTCAATTCTGGAAGGTTAGGTCCCTAGGTCGCCATGATCGATGACATGCCCGGCAAAGTCGCCCTCGCAAACAGGAAGATGGACCTGGCACAAGTGGGCCAACGTCAGCACATAGTGACGGACACAGAACACTTCGGCGTCTTTCCCGGCAGCCAGGTCCAACGTCACAAAACGTGTGGGGGCATCCACGCACACCGACTTGTCCCACATGCATCTGCCGTTCCCAAAGTCGGCACCGATCCCGGCGCCGACGATGGTGTCATCTTGCGTCCGCGTCATGCGCTGCCTTCCTCGATTAGCTGCCCGAGGGTTCTTAGTCCCTCTTGGATCTCGTCCTTGGTCAGCTGCTTGTCAAGATCCAGCCAACGGGCCCATTGCCGTTCAAAGGCGTACTCCCGGTCAAGCTCTTCGACCCGGGTGGCGCGTTCTCGCGCAGTGATCACCGCAGAGGCCCCATCGTGGTCCGTGCTCACTTGCAGCATCGAACCCACGGCGGGAAACGTGATGCACGTCCGGGTGTTTTCCAGCCAGAGGATGAACCAGGAAGCCTCGTTGACGCGGGCGTCGCCAGGTAACAGGTCGCCTTCGAGAGCGGCGTAGTCCAGGCAGTTCACCGCCAGGAAGGACTCCAGTCTCTGCCCGTCCATGGCGGTCTGCAGGGACGGATTCCGCGTATAGCCACCGTGGCCTGAGCCCTCCCAGTTCGCCACCCCCGTCCACGGCTGGAAGACATTCGCCTTGTACGTGACCCTCACCTCGGGGTCTTCGGACCGATCAAAGTGGTGGTTCTCGACCACCGGTGGACTGTAGGACCGAACCACGAATGGCAATTCGTCAAGCAGGTGGACCGCGATCGGCGCGTTGTGGTTGCCGAGTGACTTCTTCAGCCATGCGGCTAGCTCGTTTGCCGTGGTGAACTGCGATGCGTCCGCTTCGTGGTCCTCGTAGTTCACGATGTTGTGCTCCAGGCGGTAAAGCCGGGCTTCAGGCCCGTTCCCCACCCACGGCCGCCCTTCGGAGCGGTACCCGTCGGGTACCGAGTGCCTCAGGATCCACCCGGCCCACTCGGAGGCGTGGGCACCTATACCGTTGTCCGTGCCCGTCTCTGGGTCAACGAAGTGCTGCTCGACCCCGTCAACCGCGCACAACACCTCCAAGGGGGCCAGATCGTCGCTGAGGGGGAAGATCAGCTCGTAGAGGCGCTTTGGGGTGCGGGCGCGGGCGATGACCGGCCGTTCGGCGTCAAGGTGCTCAGGATCAACGAGGACGAGGTCTGTGGGCAGCAGACGTGCACCCGCCGGCGCCCCCAGTTTTCCGCGGGCATGCGCCTGCTTCCATTCGCGGAGCTGAACTTGGCGAAGGGCCATCAGCCTCTCGATGGGGTAGGCGTCCGCCGGAACGGAACGTGCCACCGTCAAACCGGGGAACGCCAGGGCGGACTTGTAATCCTGACGGAAGAACTCGCCCCGGATCGCCTCGAATCCTTCCTGGGTGCCGTCGTATTCGGCTACCGTGACTTCGCCCAAGTTGGTGATGAAGGAGAGCCTCCGGCGTTCCCCCACGCGCTCTTCGACAATAATCGAGGTCCTCAGGTAGGCGGCCAGGACAGCCAGCGTCGGGCACTGCTGCTCGTTGATCTCGACATGGAGGTAACTGCGGGACCCGACGAACTGGGCAAACTTTTCAGGCGTCCAACCGCGGTCATAGAACGCGTCGGTACCGATGGACACCCCGACCATTTCATCGACGCCCCCGGTGGTTTCACCGGAAAACGTGATGGGCCGGAACTCGGGTGCGGTGATCCGGGCCGGCCACGGCTCAACGGGTAGCCGCAAGAACGATTCGCCGGGGGTATTCATGGACTCAATGACGGGTTGCACTCGAGCCCACTCCTGGCCTGCAATCCAGACGTCGTAGCGAGGCATGTCAGCCGCGACCCGAAACCAGTTCTGCGCCAAAACGAGGGTCAGCGGTGACAGCTAGGAAATCCTCTTCTTTCAGTCCGCAGCCAGCCTCGTAGCGCGCCCACGCTGAAATTCCCTCACCGGTGATCCCGGCAGCCTTCAGGCCGGCACGCGTCAGCGCGTTGTCGTCCTCCTTGGTGAGCACAACGAAACTCAGCTGCCGGTGCTCAGCCTGGAGCAGTTCGAAGAACTTCTCCTCGGTGCAGTCGGCCTCGGCGACCTTGGCCAGCAGGTCGTTGACCAGGATGTTGATGGGGGTGACATGCTCCAGAACCAGCTGTCCCGTTATGGTTACTGTCGAATCAGCCTTGTTCCCGAAATATACGTCGCGTGCGTTCGGGGACCACGGAAAGTCCAGCGGTTTGTTGTGGCTGAAAATCCGATTCTTGCCCTTCGGCATCCGAGGTTCCTGCCAGATCTTCTGGATCGCCTCACGCAAAGCGCGATTGACCACAGCCAGGCGGCGTGAGGCCAGTGGTTGGAGGGCCTTATAGATCGAGTAGATCGCCTCGGAATCGGCGCGGTCACGCGCCTCACCCAAGGAATCCAGCTGGTCAGTCGAGCGGGTAACCGGCGACCGGTTCGTAGAGTCCTTCATGAATCCCCAATGTTTGAGTGAGAAAATTTGACCTAATAGGTCGCTGAGCAGTAGCTATGAACAACAGAAGAATAGCTTCAGTGCCGGGATTATTGGCCAATGCCATTTATATACGGAGGTACCGACGAAACTCCGCTGACGGCCGGAAGGCACGCAAAGGGAATCCATTGGCCGCGTTGCGCTGAGAGGCGGCCGGGCAAAACCCCGCGGCGAGTGGAACGTCAGTTCACCGACGAACCGTCTGCACGCAGGAACCGCACGATTGCTTCGGCCTCGGCGGCGTACCCCTCAGCGGACAGCGTTACCGTGATGGCGTTGCCCAGGCCTGCCCAGGTGACAGCCGACCAGTTGTCCTTTGCCTCCGTCTGCTTTGCATAAGCCTCCTCGAGGCCCGCCGATTCGAAGTCACCCTCATGGATTCCCTTGCGGTCCCAGGGGCCATGTTCCGGGTTCTTGGGGGCATTGCTCAGCCAGATGAACTTCACACCCATTTTGGTATCCAGGCGGGCGTCGATGCAGCCGTGCAGATAACAGATGGCCTGGTTGGAGTACGTATCCGGGAACTCCTTGCAGTACCCGCGGCCGCCGTTGACCCAAGCGTCGTATTTGGCCTCGACTCCGGCAACCGGGTGCCACGCGAGGCTTCCGCGGGCTGCCTGGTCCTCGTGGAGCTTGGAAGCGACAACCATGTCGATGCTGCGGCGGTCTGTCACCTCCGAGTCGTGGCGGAATTCAGTTCCGGACAGAAGCCGCAGTCCCTCGCGGTCGTGGATACTCGCGGCGTCACACAACACCCCGAGCACCGCTCGTTCGAACAGGTCGTCGGACATTGTGAGAAATGTGGTCACTTCGGCCTCGGTGGCCTTGGCGCCGCCAAGGATCTCGTTAAAGCGAGGAAACTTGTGTCGGTATTTGCTGCTAGTAGCCTCGTGGAGCAAGCCATCTTCAATGAGGCTCTCGACTGTGACTGTTTTCGGTTCTTTGGTCATGATGAGCCTTTCGGTTATGCCGGTCAGTGAACTCCGATCGAGGATGTCAGAGCCACACTATGCCGACTTGCGCCGAAACAAACACGGTTCGCCGAGAGGGTGGCGATGGTCTCACATTCGAACACTTGTGCGAAACTACCAGCAGTCCGATGAGTGAATATTGGGCCAATGGACTCGACGCCCGATAAAGTGAGCTCGCAATGGAGCGAGGACTTTTGGAACGTGTTCCATACACATGGCGAAGTTCAGAGGATTTCTGAGATGGGGCACGGTTGATGACTGACCCGGAACCCCCAAGGCTTCGCATCTATCCAGCATTCTGTTCCATGTCATGCCGTGCTTCGGTGCGGCATCCGAGACATTTGGGGGAAATTTGTCACCGTGGAAATTCATTCGCATCACTTACATCATTCCACTTCCACACGGAGCATTTGGGGTTCAGCAAGGCACTGAATGTCCGCACGAAGAACGGTCAGCTAAGAGGCAATTCGTGCGGAACTACTTGCCGGACGGAGTCGACAGACCACGCGCTAAGAGGCCCAGCGGCCGTGTGCTGGGGGCCTCGATCGAGCAGGCGCTGGGGCTGGGAACGAACAATGCGACGGGGGACGAGCGAGAAAACCGCCTTCCCCGCAGGGTGAAGCTAAAGCCGAAGCCGGAGCTAGATACGCCGCAAGACATAGGCCAGCCGGACTGGGAAGCCGAGTGGGTCAAGTTCGGGCATCCGGAGGACCTTAGTACCCACGCGGACTTCCTCTTAGTTCATACAGAAGTACCTGAAGTTGCAGATGCGGAAGCATTCCTTTCGACGAACCGCTTCGACCGCGAGAGTTTTCTGAACCGAGTCTTGAAAGGACTGGGCGTTGATCGGGTCCTTTACGGCGACGGGGCTCTAGGAGGCGGCGCGAAGACACCCGCGGACAGCCTCAGCTTGCGGTTTCCGATAATGACGGTCACCTGGGCAGTTCCCGCCGGTCCCGCCACGCCGCCCAGCCCGCTACTCATGGCACACCATCAGGAGTGGAGCGCTTGGCAGAAGTGGGGTTTCCTGTTCGCCACGCACCAACCTGCCGATCGGAGGATCCCTGCGGACACGAAAGAACGCGCTGAGCGGGGGGTGCTGAAACGCAGGGCGGCGTGGGACGTCCGGGTGGAACCGTTTGGGGCATCGGTACTCTCCAATGCGTCACCCAAGGACATCGGCGGGGACCAGTTGCACTTCCTCAGGGCCGAGGTCAACCCGTTCGTGGAGTTGGCGTTACTCGCCTACGTCCAGCACGTCGAACTGGAGCGGTTCTCCCGTGAGCTGGCCCGGACGTCCTATGCTGAGGACCAGGACCTGGATGCCCAGCTAACGGCCCTGAATGCTTTCGGACGGAAGTTCCACCGGTTCCGTAATGCCGTATGGTTCGACTCCGTTCCGAATGAAGGGTTTTGGACTGCCTACCTGCAGCTTCTTCATGAGCGGCTGGGCTCCACATCGAAGATTGGGCAGCTGTGGAGAGACTACGAAGACTGGGCCACCTACCTGAGAAACCGGGCGGCGGAGGCGAATGAAAAACGTTCAAAATACGCGGCAGACCGGAAAGAAGCGAACGAGAAGCTGATTAAGAAGTACTCTGCCGTCGCGGCGGTGGCCGGACTCGCCTTTGGACTCCTCACTCTGCTCGTTGAGCCGGGGCACAGTGACGCAATTCTGTGGGGATGGGTCTGCGGAGCACTGTCGCTGGCGGGATTCGCCTCCGTATACCTGTGGGACAGGTTCGCATCAGGCGTGGCGAAAAAGTTGAAGCGGCCAGTTACTTCAGCGGCGGAGCCGGTCCAGGCGCCAGCGGGGCCCGAGACGCAGGACTGGGGCCAGACCAACGGGCAGGACGCTGAGAGGGAGAGCATGTCGCCGACGACCGTCGGCCGCTAACCTGCCACAGGGGCAGAACCTCATGATCTTCTTTCGGCGAGTGCTGTGGGTACCCACACCTCGGCGCGGGCGAGTGCCGCCTTCAAGTCCCGGCCGCCAGCGCTCTCCAGCAGCGAGGAATCCCCGACCACCACCAGCAGGCTCCTGGCCCGGGACAAGCCCACATACAGCTGCTCGGCCGCACGCTCCATGTCCTTGAACCCGTTGACGCACAGCACCACGGCCGAGCGCTCCAGGCCCTTGAACCCTAGAACATGGCCGTAGAAGACGTCGTTGTTGGCATGGAAGTCGAGCCAGTACTCGGCTATCGAGCCGGCGTCGAAGCGCTCCTGGTGGACCGGATGCCGGGATTTGGTCGTAAGCAGGGCTATCTGGTTGGGGCTCCAGCCTTCGTCCAAGAGCGCTTCGACGCACTCATCCGCCGCATCAAGGGCGTCCTCGGTGTCGCATTCAACGCGCCGGACAGGCAGGCCGGTGCCGCCGCGCGGCGTGAAGTGCTCGCCTGCGAAGGACCGGAATGTTTCGGCGATCTTCCGGGTGTTGCGGAGGTTTTCATCGATATGGATCGGGACCAGATCCGCCGTCGGATGCTTGCTGTCGGCGCCGCTGCCTCCCCACCTTTGGTAGACGTCCTGCCGGTCGTCCATAAACGCATACACCTCGCCGGCGTCCGGATTCTTAGTGCAGGCGAGCAACGACTCCCACCACAACGGCGCAAAGTCTTGCGCTTCATCGACGACGACGGCGTCCAGCCGCTCGTGCGGTTGCATACGGACCGCCAGCTCCTTGAGGAGGCGGGGCATCTCCTCCTCGAAGTAGTCAGTCCCGGCTCCGTCCGGGACACCAAGGGCGCGGACGTACTCGTGAAACTCTCCGGTAAAGACCGGTTTGGCCTGTCGCCAGCCGGAGACCTGCTGCTGCAGATACTGGCTCAGCCCCTTGTTGTAGCAGAAGAGGCCCACCCGTTTCCCGTCCTTACAGAGGAGCCGCGCCTTCTCCAGGGCGAGCCACGTCTTGCCACTGCCTGCACCCCCGGTGAAGCGGACGCGGGGAAGGGACCGGGTCGCGCGCAACAGCACGGATTGCCGCAAGGTGAGGTGGTCCTGGGCGTCTTCGGCTTCTTGGAGGTCGGGGACCTGAGCGGACCCCGCGTCGAGATCGCCGCCCAGCTTCCGGACTATCCGTTCCAGGAAAGCCGGGGTCAGCGTGGTGGCACCGCTGCCTTCACGCTCGATGGCGTGGCGCAACTTGTCTTTCAGCGACTCAGTGTCCGCCCGGTCCAGTATCAGCGAACGGGGACAACCCGCCATGGCCCACCCCTGCGGCACATCCGTGTAGGGGAGACTGACCAGATACGCGAAGCGGCTGCTGAGCCGGGATCCGAGCTGGTCCTCCAGCCAGTTCTTGAACGCATGCATCGACGCCTGCGACTGGACCACCGGGCTCTGAATGTTGTGCCCGCCCGCCTTGTCGGACTGATACCACTGCCCGTTCTCGACGCCGACCTTTCCGCCTTTGACCTCGATGGCGGCCATCCCGACGCCGGGCCAGAGCACCAGAATATCGATCTCGTGCTCCGCTCGTCCGTCCCTGATTTGGACGGAGTGTGCGAGGACGACATCGTCTGGAAGACTCTTCTTCAGGGATTCCCAAACCGCTTCCTCGGCCCCTCGGCCCTCGCCAAAGTCCGGTTCCTCCGGAATGCATTTCATTGCTGGCTCCTAAATTATCGAGCCGGTGATCCGGCGTTTCGCTGTTCCCACGTTAGCCGGGCGAGGCATGGTGGTCATTGGAACGCGGGCCACGCTCGGCAGGATATTTCAAAACGTAAAGTCGAGAAGACTCTCGCTGAAGTGCCCCGGCCATCTAGGGGGCTGGGTCGAAGAGCTCCCGGACGTCGTAGCTCATCTCGCTTTGGCGAATAGTAGAGATTAGCCGGCGCGTTTGATCGGCGCCCGGAATGTGGAGTTCTTCGCCTTTTCGAAAGGCCTCGGCGCAGTATTCAAGCATGGCCCGATCCTGGTTATTCACATGGGCCTCGGACCTGACGTTTACGCAATGTCGTCGAAAAATGTATTCCCAGGCGCTCTGAACATGCTCGTCAGTCTCGAATGGCAGCGCGACCTCAGATTGATGCGTACCGACGGAGTTGATGTTAAGGATTTTCATGCTTCGCGTGCTAACCACCCGGCGCGATCCCTGTTCGCCGCGGACCGCAGGAACCGTGGCCTCGACTAAAAGCAAGATCGATGAGGCCAACGCGGGCCACTGCCTGAATAGGGCTGTCTTTGCGCTCGGCCCCCAGGTTCAATTTCATGATTATCCCTCCACGCCTCGGATAGTGAACGGATCAATGGGGTTCGGGGGTCCACTTGCGGCTTGGGAGGGCACGTGTGGGTCTCACGCCAGCGGTCGAATGCCCATCTCGCAGAGGAGCCGGTTCCTACGGTCTGGGTACTGGCGCCGCAGGAGCAGCGCTCTTCGATGACGGGGTAATTAAACACAGGACAGCTCTCTACTTGATGAGGTTGGTGACATCTTCGGCGTTTCCCGCCAACTTGGATTGATTTGCCTGCACAAGGTCGTCGAACTTGGTCGCGAAGCCAACGTGGAACCCGAACATGTCGATGATCTTGGCCCGGGTGAATGTTCGGTCCGTGATCTTGCCCGTGGCGAAGTCAAGGGTTCTATAGGTCTGAGCCAGATCATCTATTTCTTGTCTATTATGGCCGTAAAATTCCCCAAGCAAAGAGAGCGAACGGCTTTCAATCTTGTTGAAGGCTGCCTTTTCCGGGCCTTCGACCAGAGACCGAAAACCTTTGACAAAGTAGGTATCAAACGACGGCACGCTTCCCCAGGCTCCCATCATCACTTTGCTGACCAAGGTCCGTGAAGCGCCACCTTTTGGAAGCAAAGCGTGCTGCAACTCCAAGTAGGCGTCAAGAAGCAATTCCTGCGCCTTGGCATCGAATAGCGGTTTGTTCTGCAACTCACTCATACCTGTATTGAACCGCTCGATGACCTCAATGGTCGCTTGGTAGTGGCGGACGTTGGTTTCGCGAAATAGGTAGGACGAACCTCGCAACATTCCCCAACTAGCAAGGTAGTAGCCAAGTTGAAGACAGCTGACCTCCATATTTCGAGTCGGCTCGGGATTTTCTTGGAAGTAGTTGAAACAGAAGTCCCAGCTTCGTTCCCGGCGGTACAGCGCGGTCGGCTGTCCGTTGGATGATCGCAGGAACGACTCGATGGCGAGGGTGATTCGTCCAGCTGGAATACGGTGCATGCTGCGAGACTAGCCGTAAGTTCCGAAGATTTAGGCGAGGCCGACTACACCGCGGTGAAACAGGATTCCGTCCTCTCGGCGTCTTGACGGCACCGCGAGACGACTAGGGCATTTGCCATCATGTCCTTACTCCAAGCCCCCAAGTGGTGGGACGCCACCCGAGAGGTCCCGGTCTTCCCCGAGGAGTCCCAGAAACAACCCATTCGGGTTCGCGCCAGGCAGCACCCGCCGCACTTCGGTCAGCGCCGCCAACGGAGTAACCTCGGCAACACGCGCCCCGTACAGCGCCGCCACGGTGGGCGTTCGGGACTCGGCCCGGACGCAGTGCAGCAGCACGGTCTTGCCCTCCGCGCGGAAGCGTTCGACGGCGGCCGCCGCATCCCGCAGCACAAACGCGGCGTGCGCGTTGTCCTCTGCGGCAGGCGAGTCGATCACCCAGAACGTGGCGTGGTCTTCAAGCGCCACGCCGGGAACATCCGAAGTCCCCAGCCGGCACAGCGACACTACGGCGTCGATCCCCAGCTCGGCCACCCGCGAAAGGGACCCGACGCCGCCCAGCCAGACGCCGTCGTCGTGTGGGTGCCGGACCAGTGCGTCGGTGCGGCCCCACATGCTGTAGTCCTGGCGCGCGGCCAGGCTGCGGGCCGGCGGCCCTCGCCCCGGCCCAGTTCCATGCCGAGCATCATGAGGTCGCGGGCCCGGAGCCCGGGCCAGCCGTGCAGGCGCCGCCGCCACTCGAACGGCACCGCCGTGTAGCCGTAGGCGGCCCCCAGCAGGCCGCCGGCAATGGCGGCGACCGTGTCGGTGTCCCGGCCGCCGCGGACGGCTTCCTCCAGCGCGGCTCGCAGGTGCGCCGGGCCGGAGACCGACAATCCGGCGAAATGAATGGCGCTCCAGGCGCCCTGGAAGGCTTCGACCACCCAGCCGTTGCGGGTGAAGTCCCGCGGCCGGGACCGCTCGGCGACCTTGATCCGCTCGAGCCACCGGGCTGCACGGTCGGCAGGGAGCAGCGGCAGGCCCACCCGGACATCCAGACGCCCGGTCAGGACTGCTTCCCGGATGGCCACGCACCAGAGCCCGCAGGCTTCCTGCGCGTCGGGGTCGGCGTGGGTCAGCGCGCTGAGTATCCCGGCCTTGGCCATCAGGGAAGCCGGATCCCGGTCGAGGTAGGCCAGCGCGAGCGGCGCGGTGCGCATCAGTGAGCCGTTGCCGGCGCTGCGGCCGGTGCGGGCGTGGAAGTCCGCGGCCGCGGCGCTGAAGTCGGCGGCGTGGACCTTGGTCCGCCCGTCGGCGGAGGCCAGCCCCCGGGCCGAAGCGATGACCGAGCTGGTCTGGGCACCCACGTCCTTGGCCTCGGCGGCCCAGGCTGTCCAGGCCCGGACGATCATCGTGAGCGCCGCAGGGGCGGAGGAGTCGGCGTCGGACGCCGCCGCCAGCAGGGCCTGGGCGATCGGGATGGCCATGGACGTGTCGTCGGTCCACTCGGCCGGCGCGAACCCGAACGGTCCGCCGCCCTTCATGGTGACCTCGGCGCAGTCCGGCAGCGGCGAGCCGAACTCGTAGCCGGCGCCGAGGGCGTCGCCAGCGGCCAGGGCGACGAGGACGCCGGCCGCGCGGTCATTCTGCAAGGGGGTCAGTTTCATGCCAGCTCCATCAGGGGGTGTTGGGTGTTCCAGCCGGTCAGGTGGGCCAGCTGGGGGCGGCGGGTGGGAAGTTCGACGGCGATGCCGGCGGCGGACACCGTGCCGGCGGCGCGGGAGACATTGCGGCTCCGGAGCGCACCGTGGCGCCGGACCTCGACCGCCGCGGCGCCGCCGTCGAACGCGCCGAAGTCCATCGCCTGGACCTGGGCGGCGAGGTCGCGGGCCCGCTGGCCCGGCATCGGGCCGGAAGCCAGCATCTGGGGTGGGAGGAGCTCCAGGTCCAGCAGCGCGGCGTCGATCAGCTGGCGGTAGTGCCGGCGGAACAGCGTGCCGGTGCCGAAGACTTCGAGGAGCAGCGGCTGCGTGCCCAGACCGATCACGACGCCGCGCTGGCCCTCCAGGGGTGCGGGGGCGTCAGCGGCGTCGAAGCGGTTGTGCGCGTTGTCCTTGAACAGGTCCAGGTGGTCCAGCAGGCAGCTGGTCACCGAGGCGCCGCGGGCCGCGTCGAAGCGGCTGACCCGCTCCCAGATCCGGCCCTGCCGGTCGCCGCCGCGCCGGCCGTCGAGGCCGTTGGCCAGCTCGGACCGGACGTTGAGCGGTGCGCGCCTCGCCTGCCGGCGGTGGCTGGACTGGCCGGCTTCCCAGCGGCCGGCCTCGACGCAGAAGGTGTCGATGTCGCGGGTTTCGCCGGGGCCCAGGACGACGTCGCGGGCGCAGGTCCGGTGCTGCTGTCCGCCCTCGAGCAGTTCGCCCTCCACCAGCAGGGCCGGGTGCGGACCGTTGTTGGTGACGGTGAGCCGGGCGACCTGGGGGCAGCTGGCGAGTTCGGTCACGGCGACGTCGGCGTGAGTGCCGGTGCTGATGCCGAGGCTGCCGGCGCCGGAGGTCCAGACGGGGAAGATGCTGAGGGGGCCGAGCCTGCTGCCGGCGCCGACGTGGAGCTGGGGGACTTGCATGGGAACCTCCGGTTGATTTAGATCAGTTCTGCGCTAATTGACTCCAGTATGCACGGCTTGCATCTTTAGCGCAACCCTGCGATAAATAATCATGTGAAGGATTCCAAGAACGGCCCGGGACTGTCCCTGCTCGACTACCCGCGCCCCTCGGTGGCGGTAGATACGGCGGTGCTGACGGTGGCCGAGGGCAGCGTGTGCGTGCTGCTAGTGCGGCGCGCAGAAGATCACCAGCACGGGCAGTGGGCGTTGCCCGGCACCTTCCTGCGGGAACGCGAGACCCTCGCGGACGCGGTGCTGCGCTGCCTGCGGGAGAAGGCCGGGATCTACGGGCGGGTGCCGCGCCAGTTGCAGGTTTTCGACGACCCGGCGCGCGATGACCGCGGTTGGGTGCTGTCGGTCGCCCACGTCGGCGTTGTGCCGCTGGCAGACCTGGAGGAAGCGTTGAAGTCCGACGGCGTCCGGCTGGCTTCTGTGACCGGGGAACCGGAGCTGATCGCCGGGCTGCCGTATGGGCACGCTGAGATTGTGGCGAAGGCGGTGGAGTGGCTGCGGGCCGCCTACGCTGAGGCCCCGGATCCGGGGGATCTGCTGGCTGAGCCGTTCACGCTGAAGGACCTGCGGGAGCTGCACGAGACGGTGGCGGGCGAGACTTTGATGCGGGATACGTTCCGGCGGTTCATGGAGCCGAAGCTCAAGGGTACGGGGCAGATGTCCGACGGGACGCGGGGGAGACCGTCGCGGTTGTGGCTGCGGGACGGGGAGTAACGACGCAGGCTCAATAGGTGACTTGCGCGTTAGGGCCTCGCAAGTCGACAGCGTCCGGCCCGACTGAATGCGCTCGATGGGCAGCGGGGAACTCTTCGAACGGGGAGTGTATACAGCGTGAGCCCATTGCCGTTCGCGATAGGCTGTGGGCGAAATGCCTCCACGGGAAACTTTGATCGATTTGCTTTCGGACGTTCAGGTGTTGTTCCAAGAGTGACGCAGACCAGATGCATAGCGGCCGCTATGCAAGATCAATCCTTGATGTTGGCCCAACAGAGCACGCCATGAAATATCTACGATGGGGAGTTACATGAAAACCAGAGACATTGCCAAGAAATACCAGCTTGACCCGGGGGACTTCGATCGGTGGTTAAAGCAATCCAGCTTCCAATTCAAGTCTGGGATTACTGGCCTGAGCGTCGACGACGGCGTCAACGCTGACGAGATGGTCGGCCACTTCAACCAGTACCGTATCCAGGAGAAGGCACGAGTAGCTGAGGAGCAAGAACGTCTCGCGCTAGAGCAGGCCAACGCGGAGCAAGCTGAGCTAGCCAAACAGCAGGCTATGGCGAGCATGCTCATCAGCTCCGGTTTCAACTTT
The DNA here is from genome assembly GCF_056397065.1 of Arthrobacter sp. 05N428_2. NCBI lineage: Bacteria > Bacillati > Actinomycetota > Actinomycetes > Micrococcales > Micrococcaceae > Arthrobacter > Arthrobacter sp. 05N428_2. The sequence goes on from NZ_JBFTMR010000009.1 coordinate 99,425, forward strand.
GAGGGCTACAGCATCACCAAGTACTCGGGCTACATTTCCGGCGACGATGCTGTATCGATGGACCGACCAACCCACTGGTTTGGGAGTGTGAACAAGGATGTCGGCTCAGACTTGCTGTCAGGACTGTCGCACATCAGGCGAAACGCTCTAGCAGAGTTGAAAGAGGCCGCGTATGCGCTCGGATGCAACGCCGTGATCGGAGTGGACTTCGACTACCTGACCTTGGACCCGGAGACTGCGACTAGTTCGGGCGGAACACTGTATCTGCCGTTCTTATTTGCAGTGACCGCGAACGGCAACGCTGTTGTGATCGAGAAGAACGAACACGCTAGTTTGGCGTAGCGGACAGATTCGCGCATCGGAGCTTCTCGGGATTTCCATACGAGAGGTTCGAGCTTTGGCGGAGCCCAAGTTGGCGGTTGTCCTGGCAAATTCCGACAGTGAAATCACTTAAGTTTGTAGTTGGCCATGCCGTGCCGCTTCCGGACTCCATGCCGTACTTCGACATTTGCAAAGGGTGCGAGGTGTTCGGCGTCGTAGAGGTTCGTCGCGCTGGCGAACGGGACAGATTCAGCGAATGCAGAGATCAAGGCCGTTTCCATCGATTTTGGGTCTGACGCCGAGGCGTAGTGAACGAAGAGATCGTCCAGACCAGCGAGCGTCTTTAGCCACCAGCCTCCTGCGTGTGGCGATCGCTGCCCGACGCGTGTGACGTAATACTGACGCACCCTCTTCCGGACGGATGTCCCCGCAAGCCCGATGTAGAGCACAGCGGAATCTGGAATCCAGAAGGCTCCGATGCGCGCCGCCAGCTCATCGCCGGTGGCGGATTGTCCGTCGATGTCGACGGCAGGGCAGACCAAGCGCAGCATATCGAATGCCGCGGGATTGTGACTGTAGCTCCGAAGCGCCCCCAAGGAGTCATGAATGTCGGGTGTTGAAGCGACTACATAAATGCCTGGCGCGTCCAGTGGAACCTGTTGACCCCATTTCACAACGCCGGCCGGATGCAGTGCACATTTGTCGAAGAGTTCCCCCACTGAGATGGTCATCCGCCCATGTTAGGTGACCTCCAGGACAACTTGGCTTTTCGTCATTGTCGCTTACACCCCATAGCCTGGCGCAGTGACTAATTCCATTGGGGGAGTGGCAGCGGAGCAGCTGCCCGAGGGCTTGTACGAACTATTGAACACGGACCTGCTCGGCCGGCGCCTGGGCCATGAGGCAGAACTAGAGCCAGTCTTCGCTGAAATTGACGACGACGACGCCCCGGACATCCTCTCCCGCCACGTAGCCGACGCCGTCCGACAGGCCCTGAGTGCGGCCAAGCCCAACGACCGCGTCGCCCTGGCGAACAAGCTCCTCCGGGAGCTGAACACGGAGGACCGCATCGCCCCAGGTCCGACCCAGCTCCATTCCCTCCACCGCCCGGATACGCTCAGGCGCCGCAGTCTGCGCCGCCCCACCACCAAGCTGAGCGACTCCGCACTCCTCACCAACAGCAAGGACGACCCCAACCTCGCCGCGGAACTCAGGACCGAGATCGAGTCAGCCAACACCGTAGACCTGCTCTGCGCCTTCGTCCGCTGGACCGGGCTCAGGCTCCTCGAACCAGCCCTTGCGCGGCTCAAGGAACGCGGTGCCCGCCTGAGGGTCATCACCACCACCTATATGGGCGCCACCGAGCGCCGCGCCATCGACGAGCTCGTCAACCGCTACGGCGCCGAGGTGAAGATCAGTTACGAAACGCAGGCCACCCGCCTTCATGCCAAGGCCTGGCTGTTCCGCCGCAACTCCGGCTTCGACACCGCCTACGTCGGCAGCTCCAACCTCAGCCAGGCCGCGCTCCTGGACGGCCTGGAATGGAACGTCCGGCTCAGCTCCGTCGGCACTCCCACGCTGCTGCAGAAGTTCGAGGTGACCTTCGACAGCTACTGGGAACAGCGCGCCTTCCAGAGCTACGATCCGGAACGCGACGGCGAAAAGCTGGACGCCGCGCTGGAACGCAACGGCGGCCGGCGCACCGCAGCCCCGGACGCCGCCACCGGCCTCGAGCTCCAGCCCTTCCTCCACCAGGAGGAGATGCTTGAAGACCTGGAAGCCGAGCGGCTCAAGGGCTTCAACCACAACCTCCTCGTCGCCGCAACCGGCACCGGCAAGACCGTCATCGCGGCGCTGGACTACAAGCGTCTCTGCGAAGCGGCGGGCAAAGATCTGAAGCTGCTTTTCGTCGCCCACCGCCAGGAAATTCTCAAGCAGGCCATGCGCACCTACCGCGACGTCATGCAGGACGGCGCCTTCGGCGAACTCTACGTCGGGGAGCACAAACCACGGCAGTGGAGGCACATCTTCGCCTCCGTCCAGTCGCTGTCGTCCCTCGGCATCGACAAGCTGGAGCCGGACTTCTTCGACGTCGTCGTCATCGACGAATTTCACCACGCCATGGCGCCCACCTACCGCCGGCTACTGGACCACCTGCAGCCGCAGCAGCTCCTCGGGCTGACCGCGACGCCGGAACGCGGCGACGGCGTCGACGTCGCCCAGCAGTTCTTCGACGGCCGCACCGCCAGCGAACTGCGCCTCTGGGACGCCCTGGACGCGGATCTGCTGGTGCCCTTCCACTACTTCGGCGTCTCGGACGACGTCGACCTCAGCCAGCTGGAGTGGAAGCGCGGAAACTACGACACAGCGCAGCTGAGCAACCTCTACACCGGCAACGACGCCCGCGCAGCGAAGGTGATCCGCGAACTCCGCGACAAGGTCACCAGCACCGAGCAGATGCGCGCCATCGGCTTCTGCGTCTCGGTCCAGCACGCCCACTACATGGCCGAGGTCTTCAACCGCTCCGGCATCGCCTCCGTCGCCGTCGACGGCAGCACCGATGACGCCGACCGGGCGGCGGCTCTGAAGCGGCTCGCCGCACGCGAGATCAACTGCATCTTCGCCGTCGACCTCTTCAACGAAGGGCTGGACCTGCCGCAGGTGGACACCATCCTGATGCTCCGGCCCACGCAGAGCGCCACGATCTTCCTCCAGCAACTGGGACGCGGGCTGCGCCGGGCCGAGGGCAAAGCGGTGCTGACCGTTCTGGACTTCATCGGCCAGCAGCGCCGAGAGTTCCGCTTCGACCTGCGCTACCGGGCGCTCACCGGCTACGGGCGCAAGGAGCTGGAAAAGGCTGTCGAGGACGAGTTCCCGTACCTGCCGTCCGGCTCGCAGATCGTGCTGGACCGGGTGGCGCAGCAGGTCGTGCTGGACAACATCAAGGCCCAACTGCGGTTCAACCGCGCCCAGCTGGTCCGGGACATCGCTTCCTACGCCGAGACCGAACTGGAGGCCTACCTGGAGCGGTCCGGGAACGACGTGAAGTCGATCTACCGGTCCACCAGGGATTCCTGGACCGGCTACCTGCGCCAGGCCGGCCTGATCGACGGATTCTCGCCGCTGGAGGCAGTCCTCAGCGGAAGGATCTGGGAGCTCTCCGATGCCGACGAGAAGAAGCTTCTCGGCCGGATGGCCGCGCTGATCCACGTGGACGATCCGGAACGCGCCGCGGCGTACTCGATGCTCGTCGGCGCCGACGCGCCCCGCTACGCGGAGCTCGGCATGCGGGAACAGACCTTCGCCCGCATGCTCTTCTACACGCTCTGGGACGACGGCGGCGGGTTCCCGTCGTACGACGCCGGGCTGGACTACCTGCGCGGTTATCAGTTTGTCTGCAGCGAGATCCGCCAGCTCGCGAAGCTCGGCGTGACTGCGTCCAAGCATGCCGCCAGGGGCCTAGGTGCGGGACTGCAGCACGTTCCGCTGCTCTCGCACGCCACCTACCGGCGCGAAGAGGTCCTGGCGGCGCTGCAGTACGGATCGCTGGAGCTCGGGAAGAACGTTCAACACCGCGAAGGCGTGGCATGGTGTCCTGCGGCGGCCACGGATGCCTTCTTCGTCACGCTCAACAAGGACGACAAGAAGCACTCGGCCACGACCATGTACAAGGACTACGCCATCAGCCCCGAGCTCTTCCACTGGGAATCGCAGAACGCCACGTCGCCCGGAAGCCCGACTGGCAAGCGTTACCTGGACCGGGCCGCGCACGGCTCGAAGATCCTGATCTTCACGCGGGACACGTCAGAGGACGAAACCGGCTTGACCGTGCCGTACACGTGTCTCGGACAGGTGGATTACGTGCAGCACACGGGCGAAAAACCGATCGCGATCACCTGGAAGCTGCACCGGGCGATGCCGGCTGACGTGTTTGCGACGGCGGCAGCGGTGGCGCAATAGCGTTGGCACAGTAAATGTCTTATCGGAGAAGACGGGGCAGATGCGTTCGTGTCCTATCAACGCGACAACGTGCCAAGCCGAGGCCTTCTGGTTTGCGGTTGGGAGAACGGCTCACAAATCTTTTCGGCTGTTAACTAAGACCGTCGTGCGGCTCCTGCGCCGATTGCGTGGCGTCGCGCGAAACCTACTCGACGGCGATATGATCTCAGCATCTAATCGAGCGGTTTGACCACCCTTTGAATCTGGTCGACGTTTTGGGGCATGTCGAAAGGAAGCAATGTGGTCAAAGATGCCACAAGGAGAGTCAACGAGGCGCAAAGTTGTCTTGGGGTTATCCGAGATCAAGTCCTGGCACCTCTCATAGGCATTTTCTGGGACGCGGACAGAGTTGTTTGGGCCTTTACAAGCGTGGTCAAGAAGGCGACGAATGACGGCCGCGATTCTTATGTGCCAACAGACATGCTCTGTGGCGATGACCGGCATGCCTTGGCTGCGGGCTTCCTTGAGCGGAAGCTAGCGGCGGGCTAGGCGGACATGGGTTTCTGGCACACCGGATATTTGGAGTTCCATGAGCAAACGGGCGAAGGCCCGGACTCAAGGGTCGCACCAAAGCCCCCTACATTTCCCTGCATGCGATGCCGTGTGGAGTTTCTCACTGAACGCGATCTTCGTGTTCATAACTTTGAGGGACACACGATTCAACGTCCGGTTCTGGTGTTTAAGGGACGGGAATGCGGTAGAAGCCGGTTGACAATCACCGCGGAGACCGCGGTGAATGATTGGGTAATCCGTAACGCTGACAGCGTCACGATCAACGGTGTCCCGACACCTGCCGCTAAAGCTGTAGAAGTCCTATCATCTCAGCGGACGGGCATTTTTGATGTGTCCTTGGCGAACATGGATGTCGTCCAGACGTCCCAGTTCGAGTTTGATCTTGCGGAAGAGGAAGATCTGGCGGGTGTGGATGCTGCGCTCGAGCGTTTCATCGACGGTGGTGAGCTGAGCCTTCGTGCCATCGACGACTTCATAATGCGCTCGAAGCGGTACTCGACAGCAGGAAGATATCTGTCGGGTCTAGCCAACTACTTGTACGGCGTCCTGGCCCGTGAAGACGTCGCTGAGTCGGGGCTACACGGCCAACTACACGAAGGCGGCGGATATGAGGGCAAATACGACCAAGCAGTCGGTATCCTCGGAGCGTTCGATCGTCCGCCAGCAGAGGCGATCTGTGGCTTGGTCGCATTTCATTACAATCAGTTCCAACGAGCAATGACCAAAACCAGGAGCCAACGAGTTGCCGAGGTCTCCATGCGTTTTCAGTCGCTACTCAAAGGTGAACTTTTGCGCACTGAGGATTTGTCACAGTCGCCCCACACCAGCCTCGATTTTGTCCTCAGCGACTCGGTTCTTGAGCAAGTCCTTGCGTGGAGCGCTTTACCCCTCGACGGCACCGCTGCCAGCAGCATCGCCGACATGGCCTCCGAAATCGGGGCTCAACTACCCCGCGACGCCTTTAAGTTGCACTTAGTCGCAGCGGAACATGCCATCGCCGCAGAGGACTTTGCCTCAGCGGGCTACCACGCGGAGCGCCTCCGCCACAGCCGTGAAGCGGAGAGCTGGTATGCGGGCTTTCGAGCGCGGCTTCAATCTCAAGGAGTTTCATAGAAGTGACCACTGATTCTCGACCGAATAATGCCCTCCCCGAAGCCCCTGGCGAGATCGTGCGCGAAGTGGCCGTGGTCACCCCCGCGCAGCCGGTCGAACAGGACAGGGAAACGAACGACGTTCGACCAAAGTCCATCCTGGCGTTGATGGAGTACGCGTACAGTGAGGGTGGCCGCAAGCTGAATCTCGCACGGCGGGACTTGGATGGGCTTTCTGTCGACAAGGCGCAGAGGGAAAACGAGATCGAGGCTGTTCGGCGGCTGGCAGTCGCGGACCCGTTTCTTGCCGTGCCACCCACGTTGCTTGCTGCCGTGGGGGAACATGAATTGAATTCGCATGTCGTCCGAAGAATTCTTGAGCTAGTACTGGTCGCTTTGGCCAGCCACAAGCTTTTCGAGAACAAAATGGGAGGATTGGCAGACCCGAGCGCAAAACCCGCTCTCACCGCTCACATTGTGAGCGCTGCGGCCAATGACATCACCTTCGAAGCATTGGGGCTCCAAAAGGCATCAGAGTTCTCAGAATCTGCTCGGGAGCGTATGCGGGTCAATGCCGTCACCACCTTTTCGCTCTTCCGCGTTCTCCGCGATCGATGGACTTCGGAGCAGTTCATAAATGATATGAAGGCCTTCGTCTGGCGGGCGCCCCGCCAGCGAAGCGCCACGAAATTAGCGGCGACACTCGCGAATGCCAAAAACCCGCAGGCCTTGAGCCAGTTGTCTCGACATTTCGAGGTTCTTCTCCGTGACTCGGAAAAGGCGGCGGCCGAAGCGCGGTCGCAAACAAACTACCAAAAGCGTCTTGCGGAAGAGGCGCAGGCACTCCAAAAGACCTTGTCAGCCGATCTGCATGCGGCAAAGGCTCAAACCGCTGATCTGACCGTTCAGATCGCGGAGCTGTCACGTCGTCTGTCTCAGGAACAAAGCAGTCGGGTGGTCGACAAGAGTCACCTTGTAGATGACTACGAGACCCTCCGCACGCAAGTCGTCCGGCGACTAACCGCTCAAGTCGAGCTGCTTAGCGACGGTTTGCACGCTCTTCGCCATGGAAGCACCGGCGTAGCTGAGGAGTTCGTAGATCGGGCTCTCGGCGCCATAGACGCTGAGGTCAAGCGACTTAGGAACGTTGATGGAGGTACGCAGTGATTGCTGGATTCGACTTCGGGACAACAAATAGTCTCGTATCTGTGGTCGTGGGAGATCGTGTCATTGACGTTCTCGACGAGGACGGACGACCCCACCCTTCTGTGGTCCGCTACGAAGGCGAAGAAGTGATCGTGGGCCGGGAGGCCCGCCACGCTCTCGAAGAGGTCGGCTTAGGCGTCCACGGCAGTACCGTGCGATCGCCTAAGTTTCAACTGGGAAAAGAGGTGATAAACGTCGGCGGAGTAGACCGCAGCCCCGTTGATATCGTGGCCGACGTTATTCGCCACGTACGTTCCGAATCTCGTCAGAGCCCTCAACGCCGCGTGCTGGGAGCGCTGGATCGTGCAGTAGTTACAATCCCCGTGAGCATGAATGGGCCGCGGCGAGCCGCCCTTAGGGATGCATTTGGGCGGGCTGGAATTTCCGTCGCTCAGTTCGTGCACGAACCGTTGGCCGCACTGTATGGTCATTTGCGGGGGGCGTCTAATCCGGAGAACGAGATCCGGCGGCTGATGCGGCGCCACGTGCTCGTTGTCGATTGGGGTGGCGGAACGCTCGATCTCACATTGTGCCGAATCGAGCCAGGACGCATCCTCCAACTCCGGAACGGCGGAACTGACCAAGTTGGCGGTGACGAATTCGACAAAGTTATCCGCGATGAGGTCGTAAAGCGGTTCTCGAATAAACAGGGGATCGTAGAATCAGATCGCCCGCGGCGCGAGGCTCGGTTGCGGCTCCTGCAAACTACAGAGCGCAATAAGATGGCGCTCTCGGAACGTCCTGAAGTTACGTTCTATAGCCCTGACTATTTTTCTGACTCGGGAACCACCTTGGAATACCCGCTAAGCCGACAGGAACTTGACTCCATTACCCGGCCCCTTGTAACACAAGGCATCAGTGAGATCGAGTCGCTACTAGACAGCGTTGGGATGGCTCCTGCCCAGGTTTCGCTCTGTCTCGTGGCCGGCGGAATGGCTGCGATGCCGAGCATACGCGGCCGGTTGCACGAGCTATTTGGGCCTGAACGGGTTCTGGTCCCAGAGAACAGCGCAACGCTTGTTTCGCAAGGGGCCGGATGGATCGCTCACGACTCGCAGAGGCTAGTTCTGGCGAAGCAGGTCGAGTTGGAGATGGCACGTGGATCTCGTCTCCCCCTCCTCAGAGCAGGAACACCTATGCCAAATGATGGCGAGGTGCGCCAAGATCGGATCCATCTTTACTGCACGGATCCTACGGACGGTGTGGCAAAATTCTCAATCGTGGCGCCCTCTCAGTTGTCTGAACAACCGCAGGCAAGCGATCCTCGAACAACGTTGGGCGTCGTCGCCATAGCTGTGGACCACACCGCACCGCCGCTAGTCGAACGCCTCGAGCTCGATGTCGAGATTGACGAAGATCTTATTTTGTCTGTAACTGCTTCTTCAAGCCAGCGCAAGGATCAATCGAGCGCCTCTTACTTCGACCTGGAGTTCGGAATCGGACTTCCCGTCAGCGACATGCAAGAATTCCTTGATTTCGCTGATGCGGAGATATGTGCGCCCAGCGGCGGCCTAGCCATTCGCGCCAACGTGGCGGATAAGAAGGACGCAGCGCTTATTCCCGGGGATGTGTTGTACAAACATAAACCCGGTGCTTTTGCTCGGCTTTCCGACCAGGCCACGCAAGAACAACTGACTGAGCACCTTTACTACCAGCCATGCGCCGTCTGTAAACGTCAGTGGGGTGACCCGGCCTGCCGGTGTGCCTCTGTGGCCTAACAGGTGGCTGCACAGCAAATCCTCGTTCGCGTCGTTAACGACTCGTCCGAGGTCGAAGAGGTTCGACGCCCTGTTCGGCTGACTCCTGACGGGTGCGCCGGTGTTGTTTACGCGGGAGCGGTCTACCCCGTTTTAGACGGTGGCGTAGTCAATATAGCTGGACCATCGTGGGAGGTGGAGGACTGTAACAGGTTCCTCCTGGCCGGTACTGCTATCCCGTACGCTCCGCAGCCTAGCGGTGCCTCCGGCGGCCCACCCGAGTTCACAGGCTTCCGGGGCGATTGGAACGTAGACACCAACGCATTTGGCCACTATGTCGTCTTCAATGGCCCGGAGCGTGTCGCTGGTGATGTTGTCAGTGCACTGGAAGCCGCCGGCCTCGCCGTGCAGCGTTGGGATGTCAGCCACCGACCTGCAAGCGATGGCAAGTTTTATGACTGGTTTGCACGCCTCCGGACAAAGACTTCCCACGATGATGCGGTAGCTCGTGTGTCTGCGGTGTTCTCGCCTGAACTGGGAGCTGCGGAGCCCCCGCCCGCGCCAACAGCCACTCCGTTTGAGGACCTGTCGGCGCGGGTTGAGGCGCTGCTCGACCTCACGGCCGAGCTAGGGAGTCGTCTCAAACAGTCGGAAAATGAGATAGCTCTCCTGCGCCAGCGGCTTGCAGCCGCGACCGATCACGAAACCAAACTCTTGGAAGACTTGGATCGGTCGCTGGCTTACCAGAAATCGCTGCACGATCAAATCTCAGAGTTGAGCAACGCTCATGAGCTAAGTGCCGATGCCAAGGCTTATCTTGTCAAGCAGTCGGACACGGAAGAACTTCTGGAGCTGGCTCTGAGTGAGAATTCTGAGCTTACTAATACGGTTGTGAACTTCCGGAAGCACACAGAGGAGAGCGATTACCGAATTCTCACTTTGGAAGCGCTGGTATTTTCCCTTCAGGAGCGCTTGGATGAACTCGGGCAGCAGGACCGAGAGCGGCGCCGCGCTGCTGCCGCCCATGTAGTCCCTCGTCGTGGTGTTTCGGGCTTCTTGGATAATGCCTTCCTCCGCCTCACATTTGTACTGGACAGCGTTGAAGTGCTGGCTAATTTGGACGCGCCGGCCTCTGTGCTGCGGGTGCTGACACAGATAGATATGGGAGAGCTTCTAGGAAAGGATCTCGAAGGTATTCGGGGTTGGCGGGAGGTGTCAAAACTGGCGACGGGCATTGCAGGAAGCGAGGACATGGGTCGTGTCTACTACATGCCGGACGGCAGCCAAGTTCTAGTCAGTGTCCACGTCAAGCAGGACGAAAAAGAACAGCGGCGCCATATTGAAAGGCTCCGATTGATCTGAGTCGAGACATCAGATCAATTCGCTGTTCACAACACGCGTGCTTGCCTTGGCAAGTTGAGCAGAAGTCTTTGTCTGACGTGGAAGCCGGGTCTTGCCGGCATTGGACCATGGGAACGATGCGCCACTGTTTTCTTCGAACTACGGTCGCAAATTAAGCGGCTTGATCTCCGTCCCGTCCTTGATCAGACCCAGCAGATCATCCTGCCGTGCCTGGCCCAGAGTCAGCCGGTACTTCGCGAGCCCCGCAAGCATGTGTTTGGTTCTGGGCACGTCTCGGCTGAGGGGGTGATCGAGCAGCCGTCGCTCGATCTTGTGCTTTCCCCGGTAGATCCAGTGTGGAGCGAACTCATTCGTTCCGTTCTCTGTCAGTGCGGCGACCGAGTCTGCAGCCACCCTGAAAAGGGACTGCCACGGATTAGTGACGTCCGGCTTCAAGACGTCCCGACCGTGCCTGCACGCAACATTCTTCCGCACTGCATGCCCCAGGTACCGGTGCACACGGCCTTCGCGCTGTTCGAAGTCGACGGGGTTGCCGGGCACGTTCCAGTGGATGACCGAGTGTGCCCACCAGTGGAAGTCGATGCCCTCCTGGCCCACCGACGTAGACGCCAGCACGAACGGCCAGAACGGGCTGTTGAAGGCCCGGCGGACGTCGGGCATACGGTTGCTGTCGCCGTCGTCTGTCTTGGCATTGCTATAGCGCACGGCGAAGCGGCTGCCCATGCGGAGATCCTCGTGCGAACCGTCCGGATATTTCGCGAGCATCTGCGCCGGTTTGAGGGACAACGAGCGCCGGATGTCGTCGGCCAGCGCCCGGAGCTGCTCGACCGTGATATCCCCGGGAGCCTGCTGGCTGCGGAGCTGGAAGACGTACTCATCCAGCACCGCCTGGAGGTTTCCGGCTTCGCAATAGCGCAGGACCTTCTGCCAGTAGTCGCCTTCGGGGTAGAGCTTGTCCAGCAGCTCCGTGGCGTCGAGCCGGTTGAACAGCGTGCGCAGGCCAGTCGCCGCCAACACGGCGGCCTTCCACAGCTCGGCGCCGCCAAAATCGTCCGGAACCACACGCTTCAGGGCGCGATAGATGCAGTTGGCGGGGGAGTTGACGGCCAGGTCTTCGATTCCGTCCTCCCAGCCCGCCGGCTCGCTGCCCACGGCCTCGAGCATCCGGTCAACGTGTGCGAGGTAGAGTCCAGCCTCGGGGCCACCTTCCTGCTCGGTGTCCCCGTCGTCCGAGGCTTTGCCTTGCCGCTGGGTGAGTTCGTCCAGCTCCCGCAGCTCGCGCCCCGCCAGCTTCGCGTCGTCGTTCCACTCTCCCGGCAGAGCGCCGGGCACCGAGAAATAGGACGCCCATGCGCCGAGGCGACTGGCCGGATCAACGACGGCGCCGCCAAGCATGGCCATGGAGGCCGCTGCCGCAGCAGCCCGCACCGCGTCTCCGGCGACGAGGAACCCGCTCATGGCGGCACTCTCCAGCGGGTCACCTGATAGTGCCAGGGCCGCGTGGGGAATGAACAGCGCCAGCGTGGACATCGCCTGGGGCTCACCGTCGCGGACGCGGAACCGGAGCCTGCCACGGAATCGCTTGCGAGCCTCGGCCGTGTTTTCCCCGTGCAGCGGCGACCCCTCAAGGATCTGCCGCTCGGCCTCGTAGGAGAGCATCGTCGTGATCGCCGTCGGGGCCGCGTTCCACGCCGAGAATACGAGCTGCTTGGTCACGTCCGAACCCACCTCGGCGAACACCCCGGAGGGCTTCACATAGGGGAGCGACGGCGGCATCCACAGCAGCTTCCACCAGCCCTGGCCGACGGTGTGATCGCGCACGGCCCGGAACTTCGCGTTGTCCGTCTCCACGGCACCGTAGCTGCGATAGGTCTCAGGATCGATGGTGGTTAGGCCCGGCAGGACCGGGTCAACCGCTTCGCGGTCGCAGTGGATCCTGCCGTCCAGCATCCTGCCAACCTTGTAGTCGGTGAGAAAATGCGCGAACATCGGCACGGACTTCCAGTACTCCATCGGGTTGCCGGTGCGTGCGGCCCGGAACAGCGCGGAGAGGGACTTGTAGCTGGTGAGGTCCCCGGCGCGGACGTCCGTCGGCGCCATCTCGATCACGGACAGCATGTCGTCTTTGCCCAGCTGGGGCCGCTCCGTACGGCTCATGAACAGCTTCAGCCCGTCCTCGATGCGGTGCGTCAGGGCATCGTCCGGGACCTGCTTCAGGAGCTGGGTCCGCCGGCCGTCGAGGTCTGCCTCGAGTCCTTCCATGTACCCCGGCCGTTCGCTGCTCAGGAAACGCAGCAGCTGCCGGAAGTCCGCGGCGTGGTCGTCGCCGTCGTCCTCGTTCGCCCCGGTGTGCGCCTTGTACGGCGTGGCCGAGAGCAGGATCAGCTTGGCCCCCTCGTAGTTCAGGAATTGCCGGGCCAGCTCTGCCGCGGAATCCTCGTCGTCGGGTGCGGTGCCGGGGGAGTAGAGCAGATCACGGAAGCGCTGGAACTCGTCCAGGATGATCAGGTCGGGTTCCAGGCAATCCAGCCCGGCCTGGGCCAGGTCTCCCCGTAGCCCGCCAATGATGGCGCTCATGTGCGGCCGGACGGTCTCCGCCCCGTCGCGTGTCGCCTCCCGCAGGGCTTTGCGGAACGCCGGGAGGTTGCCGCTTTGGTGCGCCAGGGTGCGGAACCGGTTCCGCACGGGGACTGAGAAACCGTCGGGGAACTGCTCGTGCATGTACTGGACCAGGCGTCCGAAGTTCTGCGTTCCCGAGCCCGCGCGCAGGAGCTCGACGGCGTCGTCGTGCTGGTCCTCGCCGATGACTCCGAGCTGCGTGATGATGCGGAAGAGGACAGCGCGTTCTTTGGCCTGGCCCGTTGCCCCGCCGACGTTGAATGACGTGCCCGGAGTCAGGGAGATGAAGTTGACGCGCTTGCGTGTTCCCTTCGCGGCCGGAGCGTTGAGCTTGGCCAGTTCGGTGGGCAGCAGCGTGAGCCGGCCGGACTCGATGATGTCCTTCTGCCCGGTGACGTTCAGGCGGCTGAGGTTCTGCTTGGCCAGGTCAGCGTTGGAGCAGACGTAGACGACGTCGATCCGGTTCACCCCGGAGTCGGGCCGGTCGAGCAGCTCGATTGCCTTCGCAATGACGCCGCGGGCCACCATGCTCTTGCCCAGCCCGGTCTCGTCCGCGACAAGGAAGCGGTCCGCCGGCTGGTCGTCCAGGTAGAGGCGCTTGAAGACGTGTTCCACGGTGCGGCGCTGGAAGCCTCGCAGTCCGTCCAGCGCGGGCGTTGCATCAAACCCCATGAAGTTCCCCTATGTCCAATGCTTCGGTGGCTGCCGTCCAGAGCGCGTGCAGCTGCTGAATCTCCGGGTCGTCGCCGCGAAGGGCGAGCAGCCGGTCCATGACGACCTTCAGATCCGGGAAGACCGAGGCAGCGTCCGGACCCGCCATCGCGCCCACCATCGCTTCGAAGAGCCCGGCGGTGGATCCGTCGCCGAACCCTGACCCGGCGAACCATCCCGTGCCAGTCCCCGACCCCGGCAGGGCGTCTTCCGGGGTGAGGAACAACAGCAGGAACTGGCGAAGCTTCTGGGGGTCGTCCAGCTGGCGGGCAATGATCTCATCCAGCCGTCCCGCAGGATCGGTACGCAGACTGCCCTGGATCACCGTGCTCTTGGACAGCCCGGCCGCCGGGTCCTCCAGCGTCAGCACCAGATACGGCGTCACGTCAGCCAGCGGTATGGCGTGGAAGACATGTTCGTGCTGCCCCCCGGAGGGTTCGACGACGGCGCTCGGCTGGGGGAGCGAGAGGAGCCGCAGCGCCGCGGTGAATTCTGGCTTCGGCGACCAGCCATGCGAGACGGTCACGGCGAACGTGTTTTGGGCACCGCCCTCGGGGACGGCGTCGAGGAGGAACCGCTGCGCGGCGGCGTCCCGCAGGGCGTTCTCCAGCCGGAAGGCCGCCACGTCTTCTTCGGAGCGGGCTAAACCGCCGGTGCCCAGGTAATCGGCGAAGGGCACGTCCTTGAGAGTCTCCCGGATGCGCTGCACCCCCAGGCGTTTCTTTGCTCCCCGCATTTCCAGCAGGAATTCCACGTTCCTGGTGAAACCTGCTTCGGTGGCGTTGGCCGACCCGAGAAGCGCGTAGGTGTGGTGGTCGAAGTCGCAGAAATATGCCTTGGCGTGCAGGCCCGTGAGATCGTCGGAAACGCGCTGGAGCCCGGACTCGTCCCTCTCGCTTTGTCCGGACTCCGACGATTCGGGGATGCCGAGTTCGTCAAAAGCCTTGAACGAGGTTGCGGAATCACCCACCGTTGTCTCGTTGAGGAGATCCAGCTGGTCTCCGCGGGAGTAAACGTAGAGGGTATCTGTCCACGGATCCTGCAGCCGGCCGAGCATCGTGTCATCGAGGAAGGGCGAGATAACCAGCTTCTCCCGCCCAAAGTGGGCCCCGCTCCCGGTCTTGCCGTTGAGTGCCTTGAAGTTTTCCGGCTTGCCGAGGTGCGCGACGACTGATCCGTCTTCGAAGTTTTCGCCTATGCCCATCGGTCGGAAGGCCAGACGATGGATGTCCTCGGGCAGGTCCCAGCGGACGTCCGCCAGGCGCGCGGCCAGGCCGCGCACCCTGGCCAGCCGCCCGGCGTCGGGCGTCACTGTGCAGAGGTCGGGGAGCCCGGCGATGAAGCGTGCCAGGGGGCCGCTGTCCGGGCCGGCGTCGTCGGCGTCCTGCACGGGTTCGCCATCCAGCCGAACGAGGAGGTCCCAGCTGGCGTCGGTGGTGAGGTTGCGGCTGCTGCACAGGAAGCGGTAGCGGCGCTCGGTGTCGTTCTCGAATTCGAGGATCCAGATCTTGGGGTGAAAGAGGCCGCGCCGGACGCTGACCTGGTGGACCATCGGCTCCAGCAGTGCGAGCAGGTCCGAGGCGTCCGAGGGTGCCTTGATGTGGCCGGCCTGGCAGAAGATGTCCACGCGGTCGGAGACTTTGCGCAGGGCGCTGAGCACCGCCACCGGGTTGGTGAATTCTTCTCCGGAGCCCGCGACGAAGCTCAGCGGGACGGAAAGGGCGCTGGTCATGTCCAGCGTGAAGGTGGTGCCCACGGCGTGGGAGAGCCGGAATCCTGCCGGCGGGCGCAGTTGCTGGGTGAGTGCCTGCCTGTTTGCTGCCTCAAGCATTCGACTGCCCTTCCAGTGCGAGTCCTGCGTGGATGTCCAGGACGTTCCGGCGGACCTGCGTCCAGCGGAAAGTCAGAGCGCCCACACGGGCCGGCGGCTGCCAAGCGCGGAGCCGGCGTTCATTGCGGAACCGCGAGTTGGACTTCTTCATGAGCCTCTCCCGGGTTTCGACGGCGGCACGGAATTCGTGGTTGTCGATCAGTTTGCCGGGGCTTGTGGCTGCCTCGGCCATGGCCCGGGCGAAGCCGGCGGTGTTGCTGTTGATGCCGCGGTTCAGTGCCGTGGCGCGGTCGATGAAACTGTCGACGTTCCATTCTGCGAGGAGCTCGCGCTTGCCGTCCCGCTGCTTCTCCCACGCTGCGAGGAGTTCCTTGGTTTGCTCGAGGGTGTCCTCGCCGGCGGAGAAGACCTTTGCCGAAAGTTGCGCGAGCAGGTGCTGGTAGAGGATGGTGGCGCCGTTGTGGATGAAGGAGAACGCTTCCGCGTCCTTGAGCCACTGCGCGGGGTCGCCATCCGCGCTGCGGCACGCCGGGTCCAGCCAGGGTGCCCAAAGTCCCGGGGTAGGACTGACCTCGGATCCGACGACGTGGGCCAGCATGGTGCCGGGGCAGGTGGTCAGGATGCGTTCCTGGAGCCAGCGGGCTTCGTCGTGGGACAGTTTCAGACCCCGGTCCTCGGCCTGCGGAAAGCCTGCCGGCGGTTTGGGGAGAGTTTGGTTCCAAACCGAGTAGCTGCTTTCGCCGTCCTCGGGCGCGGGGGCGTCCGCGCACATCAACTGGGCGACGGCAGAGCGGTCGGTGTCTGGGCTGACGATGCCGTACGTGCGCAGCGCCGTCCAGTAGGCGGCCGAGGGCAGCTGCTGGACGTTCCGGCCTGCGTCGCGGCCGATGTAACTTTGCTCGCCAATCTCTTTGAACCTGCCGATCAGCTGCCGCTCTGACTCCTCGGACCGCTTCCGCAGATCATCCGGATTTCGTGTGCTGCGGTGGGCGGTTTGATAAGCCCACGGAACGAGGAGCATATAGCGTGCGCCAAGGTGCAGCACGGAAGTACCCGGGAACAAGCTGTTGCTGATCGCGTCGCGCAGCTGCCCCATACCGAGGTCATCGGTGGTTTCCGGCGTGCCAAAGAGCTTCACGAGCTCCCGCATCTTCGAGTTCTCCTCGGTAGACGCGTCGAGCCAGGAGATGAGGGAGGTCATGTGGGGTAGGGCTCGTTTCCGGTCGGACTAAGTGCCATTCGCCATTATCAAATTCTGCCGCTCGTAGTGGGTCAGTTGGAGCCACCCACGGTCAACTGCTCCCGTGGCGCCATTGGCCCCACATCCGAACTGACAAGCTGCATGAGCTCGCCGTAGTCTGTCACGACGTCATAAGTCACGTTCTCGCCACGGCTGCGGCTCATTTCAGCGAAGAACTTGCGGGCGCAGTCAATCTTGGCGTTCTCGACACCCTTCAGCTGAAGGGTCGACAACGAGCCCTTGGTCTCGGCGACGAAGTAGACGTGCTTGACGCTGCCTTCGGTGAACGCGATCGCCCAGTCGGGGTTGTAGTCGCCGACCGGGGTCGGAATGAAGAACCCGCGTGGGAGCTTCGCGTAGACCGCAACCTCCTTGCTGGTATCCAGTTCGGCGACGAACGCGCGCTCGATCTTCGAGTCGGTGACGACGTAGTCGTAGATGTGCTTCGTGAGCTTGTCGCCTACATGTGTGAAGTCTTGCTTAGTCAGGTTCCCGGTGAAGATCGAAGAGTCGAAACGAGCCTCCAGCGCGTCATACGTGAGGTGCTCGACGATGACGGTCGCCTTCTGCTCGTTGATCAACCGTGCGGCCTCGGTGATGAACTGCTCGGGGTTCTGCTTAAACTTCGCGAAGGTCGCCGGATTGACTCCCACGAGGATCGCGGCGCATGTACGGCGGGTGAGGCGTGTCTTATGCGCGATCTCACCGAGCAAGTCATACGGCACCGTCGAGCTTGCGCTTAGCTCCGATGTTTCAGTACTCGTCTTGGCAACCTTGAACGCCGTGCCCGTGGCGAGGGCGTCGGCATCGATGTCGCTGGCCATCGTGCCTTCGACGACGACGTACTGCATCTTGGCGACGCTGAGCGACCTGTCGAGGACGCGGACGCAACTGTTGATCAGCTCCTTGGAGTCGAAATCGACTTGATAGAAGGCCTTGCGGTTGATGCGCTGCCAAAGCTCCTGGAACTCCCGCTTGTCGAAGTTCGACTTGTTGATAGGGATCAGCTTTGGCTTGCGCCCATCGGTCAGCTTCGGGGCCTCAACGTGGAGCGAGTCGATGAGTTCGGCTACTTGGTAGAAGAACGGTTCCAGCGCCGGAGGAAGGGGTGGAATTTCTGGAAGGTTCTGACGATCGATCCACTTGGCGGTGAGCTGCTGCTCGTAATCGATGAAGCCGTTAACGGTGAGCCAGTACTGAAGCTGCTTCGCCTCGTCGACTGTGAGCTTGTGCTCCGTTCCTGTGGCCACGTCGTGGAGCGCAGCCCCGGTGAAGAATTCTGAGGTCGCCTTCCGCGGCCGGGCGCTGAGCAGGTTGAGTGTCTCCCGCTGGAAGTCGCGCACGAAGTCAGCGTAGGACTCTTCCGTCACGACTGTCAGCTCGTTGATCTCGTGCACGGTGACAGGGTTGTCGGCACGCTCGCCGTTCTGATCGACAGCTAGCCGCAGACCACGGCCGACTTCTTGTCGGCGTGAGTCGCCGGCGGCCGCCCGCTTCAGGAACCCCAGGGTGAAGACATTGGGGTTGTCCCAGCCCTCGCGCAGTGCAGAGTGGCTGAAGATGAAGCGAAGTGGGTAGTTAAGGTCGAGGAGCTTCTCCTTATCTCGGAGGATGGCGTCGTATGCTTCAGTGTCGCGCGACTGGCCCTTGTTGTCGCCGGTAGCCTCGATGTCACCGTCAACCCACCGGCCGGTCTTCTTGTCGACGGAGAAGTAGCCGTTGTGGACCGTGCGGACCACGTCGCGCTCCAAATAGTCGCGGTATCGCGCAGCAGACTCATCAAGGTCTAGTTCGCTGAGCCTTTCTGCTCTGAGGGCTTCGTACTCCTCCTCGAAAACGCGAGCATACTCACCGCGGTTGCCGGGCTGGGTATAGTCGCGATACTTCGGGACCTCGTCGATGAAGAACAGAGAGAGTACTTTGATGCCCAGACCGAAGAGTTGCCTCTCCTTGTCAAGGTGGGCGCGGATGACTTCGCGGATCTGAAGGCGACGTTTCTGATCGTCGGTGACATCGTTAGTGATCTGGCCAACGGTGAGGGTCTCACCGTCGAGGAGTGTGACGACGTCGTTGTTGGCGTCGATGTCCTCGACTACGAGCCCCTTGTAGGCTTCAATCCCGCCAGAGATGTCGTGGAGGCGCGATCCCTTCTGAACCCTTACAACCTTGGGCACGATGGGGCCGGCCTTGGTCTGAACGTGAAGCTCAACCCTAGCCTTGGGGAAGTCTGCGCCCTTTCCAAGCTCCACCCCATCGACGTACAAGTAGGCGCTGCTTCCGGCGAGCCCCTTCACACTGATACCTCGAACAGCGATCTTCTTCACCAGCTTTGCCTTGTACGCGTCGAGTGCGTCGAGTCGGTGGACCCTATTGTGTTCTATCGCGTGCGTGGCGGAGTAGCGGAGTGCGAAGAGGGCGTTAAATCGTCCGAGTGCTTTCAGCGTCTCGCTAGGCTTCCTGGGGTTGCTGCCGAGGCGCTGTGGTTCGTCGATGATAAGGATGGGCCTGTTCGCGGCGATCACGTCGATCGGCCGGCGCGACTTGAAGGCGTCGAGTTCCTTGAACATCTTCAGTCCGGCAGACTTGCCCTTTCCCGTATCCGTATCGGCCTTCTTGGCGTCACGGTTGAAGTTCTGGGCATTGATGATCATGACCTGGATGCCATCGTCGGAGGAGAAAGTCTCCACTTCTTCGAGGTGGTCTGAGTCGTAGACGAACGCCCGCGCCTGGTGACCGTACTCGCTCAGGAAATGCTCGGCCGTGATGTCGAACGACTTCTTGACCCCTTCGCGGATCGCAACACTTGGCACGACAACGACGTACTTGGACCAGCCGTAGGCACGGTGCAGCTCCATGACGGTCTTGATGTAAACATAAGTCTTTCCAGTACCGGTTTCCATCTCGACGTCGAGGTTCAGAGCAGCCGCTGGGCTGGAAACCAGCTCTGGCGACAGCAACAGTCCGCTGGTCCTCTTCTGAACCTCGTGGATGTTTTCGAGCAACTGGGTCTGGCTGAGGTGGACTTCGGTGTTGCGGAGTCCTGGCGCAAGCTGGCCTGCAGCTGGTGCGACGTCCAGCGTCATTCCTGGCAGCGCGACAGGCGCGCTTGTGTCAGGAACGGGTGTGACTGTCGCCTTGCCCGGATCGATCTTGTACCTGATTCCGTCGGCGAACGGCTGTCGGTGGACAGCTCTGAAGCAGTCGACAATGGCGTTGACCGCTGTCGTCTGATACTCCTGAACCTTGAACTTCAGCTTCATAACTAGATCGCCCTGACTTCGGTGTCGGGCGAGACCTCGCGGAAGACTTCGTCGACATTGATCCGGTCGGCATCGCTGATGAAGCTCGCATCACGGAAGACGGCCTTGAGGGGCTGGCGCTCTGCCAGGCCGCGCACCAGCGCCGTGTCGACCTCATCGTCGAAACAGGCAAGCAGGGCGCCACTATCCACCGAGAACACTTTGTGCCGGTCGACAGTCTCCCGCGCGAACGGTAGCGACAGGTTGAGACCCCAGTCGAGCATGACCTCGAAGAGAATGTCCTCACTCGTTCGACCTTCCTTGATGGTCTCAACCATGTCGAGCAGAGAGGCCTGATTCGCAGCATCGGGCGTTGTTGAGACCTCCGCGAGGTTGCTCGAATCGACTCTGAACGCGCGGAAGCCGGTGTCACCGTTCCAGCCTGAGGGCTTGCGACCGGCGACAGCGCGCTCACCTGCCTTAGATATCCGAATCTTCGTCAGCTCCGAAATTGTCAGAGGCTTATTGGCCCTCTGGAGGTAATTAATCGCGTTCTGGATCGTAGACTTGGCAGAACCAGTGGCGGACTTCAGGTTCTCCTCCAGAGACTCCGGAAGCTGAACGAGAATTACAGGGCAATTGAGTCCGGTCCGCTCACAAAGGTCGAAGGCAGCTTCTGCAGTCGTTCCAGACCCTGCAAAGAAGTCCATGATGATGCCGTCACGACCGTCGAGAACGTACTCGAACAAGCGCGAGAGTTCGAAGTGATCCTTCGGATTGTTGAAAACTTGCGCCCCCATCAGATTGCGAAGGTGACGGACCGACACTTGCGATTGCTTGTAGAAGTATGTTCCCCGTACCTGCGTAGCCAGTTCAATTTCATCATCGCCCGCGTCACTTTCAAGAGACTCATCTTCGCCCGCAATTGGACGAAGATGTGATTTACGAAACGGTGGCTCCGTGTGGTCCTCCCTGAACACGATCAGGCCCAGAGCGATCCTTCGCTTCATCTCTTCTTCCCCATAACGCCAACCGGCCTCTGGGACTTTGCACGGCTGGCCGGAGATTGGATGAATGATGTCGTAGCGCGGGCCGCCACCGCCGGGCCATGAAATGTTGTCGTCTCGCCACGGCCCGTTTGCATCAACATGGCGCGTTCGCGCCTATTTTTTTGCAGGATTCGACTTCGGGAGATCCTTGAACCATTGTGTCAATTCGCGTTCGACGGCCGCATTGTCGTTACCGTAGACATCGCGAAGACGGACATACTCGTCCCATATGTCGCGAGTTCCCGGCTTCTCCTCACGCCATGCCGTCCCCAGCTGGCGAAGATGCGACTTCGATTTCGCGTAAACAAGGACATACTCATGCCCGATGGAGAAGAACTTGGCGTCGTTCTTTCGACCCTTCTCCCACACGAGCTGCGCAATGAAGTTCTGCTCGCCGAAGACCTCGTCCATAAGTCGTCGGAGCGATGCCTGTTCTGAGTCATCGATACTGACGAGTATGACGCCGTCTCGGGCTAGGAATCGCTTCGCGAGTCGAAGCCGCGGATAGATCATGCTCAACCAGTCCGAGTGGAATCTGCCGTTCGCCTCGGTATTTGTCACGAGACGTTCTCCACCCTCGTTCACCTGGTGCGACGCTTCAAGGTACTCGTCGCGGGATGAAGCAAAGTCGTCTTTGTAGACCAGGTCGCCACCGGTGTTGTACGGCGGGTCGATGTAGATCAAACGGACTTTGCCGAGGTACGACTCTTGAAGGAGCTTCAGCGCGTCGAGGTTATCCCCCTCGATGAAGATGTTCTTCGTGTTCTCGAAGTCCACTGAGTCCTCCGTAAGAGGCCGAAGCGTCTTCGCCACAGGTGCGTTTGAGCCGAACTCGGCGGAAAGCTTCCCGGGCCAATCAATTTGGTACCGTTCGCGCGATCCGTCAACGACATAGTCCGAGAGTTCCTGACGGAGCTGATCGAAGTCGATGGCCTTCCTGAGGCTGCCGTCGGCGTCGAGGCTCTCGGTGACGACGCTGGGGAACAATTCGGCGAGCTTGTCGATGTTGGCGTCTGTCAGGTCTGGCGACGTCATGCGCAGTTTCTCCATAGTTACCTCTGTTGTTCCAGTTCTAATTGCTTTGTCTTGAGAGTGCGGCGCAGATCGATTTTGCGGTTAAGTTGCGGCTCGGTGCGGAGCTTGCGTTCCAGGGCGGCTATCTCGCGTTCGAGCTTTTGCACGGCCTGTAGTCTAACGCCGACCTCTGACGCTTCCTCGCCCGGCCGGCTCGACACTGGGGTTAGCGGGTCCAGGAGTGCGGTGTAGAGGGCGGGCAGGGTGATGGCGGTCGGGAGGGGCTGTCGCTTCGTGTTGGCGGGCTGCCATCCGGTCGAGTAGTAGGCGCTGAGCTTTGGGGCGCCAACGCCGAGCTGCTTGTGTGCTGCGACCATACGGACGGACCGTTTCGTGCCGTCGTCGCGGGTGATCTCGAAGATGACCGGGAACGGGATCGCTTTGTCGATCGCGGTCAGCACTTGATCGCAGACGTTATCAATCTTGGCGTCGATCTGGAAGACCTGCACTTCGGGCACCGCCGGGTTGCCGGGGAGATTGATCGTAGCTTCTGCCAGCTTATAGACCCAGGTTATGCGCTGGACCTCTGAGACGAACGTCTCCCTGACGGCGCTAGTGACGGTGCCGCGCTCGTAGAACTTCTCTTTAGGCACGCGGCTGCCGAATTTCGCCGCAACAGGCCATCGGTACAGCAGATCAGCCATTGGCTGGCACACCCTGGGCGGGGTCGACGACGGCAATAAAAGCGATCAGTTCGAAGTCGTCCAGGCCTGCGATGGTCTGGGTCAGGGCCGTGGTGTGGCCAGCGCTGAAGAGGCTGTCGATGTCGCGTTCCTCAGTGACATCGATCATCGAGTGAATCGCATCCGTGAGCAGTTCGGAGTACTTGCCCATCTCCGCGCCCTCGCGCGTAGCTGCATTGAAATCATGCACAACGTCGGTGACCGGTTCGTTGTAGGGGCGGCAACCTCCGCGGATGAGGTCGAGAAGGTGCTTGGCTTCGGTGTGGTCGCTGACGATGTTGCCGTCGTCGTCGAGGTAGACGAGGTAGTGCGGGTGGAGCCGGTTGCCGCGGTTAATGTTCTCGTCGGCATTCACGTTTCGCAGCACGAAGATCACCCCCGGCTTCAACCCCTTGGCGGGGTCGGCTGGGATGACGGTGTGAAGGCCTTTGGGGGCTGTAGAAAGGTCGCCGCATTCCTTGATGTAACCGAGCAGGTCCATTCGGAAGTCGTTGAGGCCCAGGTCGGTGATGGAGACGCCGGTGCGGACGTCTTCCAACTCGATGACCTCATCCTGGAGCTTGCGGAGCTGTTCTTTGCGGAACGCGGCGTCGGAGTCCTCGAGGGTGAGGACATTGTCGTTCGCGGTGCCCGCGAGGTCGGCGATGACCATGCGGTTCTCGACGCGCTCTTTGAGGTTGATGTATTCGTCAAGGGAGATATCTGGCCAGAAATTCACCAGCTGAATCTGGGCGTTGATGGATCCAATGCGGTCAATGCGGCCGAAGCGCTGGATAATCCGGACCGGATTCCAGTGGATGTCGTAGTTGATCAGGTAATCGCAGTCCTGAAGGTTCTGGCCCTCGCTGATCACGTCCGTGCCGAAGAGGACGTCCAGAGCACGCGTTTCGTTCGGCATGGTTAGGTGGCGTTGCTTTGAGCGCGGGGAGAACAACGCCATCACCTGCTGGAAGTCGAATCCGGTACCCAAGCTCGTCTTAGAGCCGTGGCTTCCGCCCGTGATTACGGCGGCCTCGAGTCCAGCCTTCTGGAGGGTGGGGGCAAGTTCGCGGTAGAGATAGTTGGCGGTGTCTGCAAAGGCGGAGAACACCAACACCTTGCGGTTACCCGCATTGATTGGATGTGCGGCCTTGTCGGTGATGAGCTGTTTGAGCCTCTGTAGCTTCAAGTCTTGGGTCGGGACGACTTTGCGCATCTCGTCGAGCAACTCGCGAAGAGTCTCGCGGTCGTTCCACAGGTCGCGCTGCCAGGACTCGATGTCGAGATCCTCGAGGTCGATCTTGATCTTCTCGCCGAACGAGAGCGCCTCGACGTTCGCGTCGTCCTCGTCATCCACATCAAAATCGAGTCCCGCTAGGTCAGCGCTCACTTCTGTGAGCGGGCCTGCGTGGGAGTCAAGGCGCTGCAGGGTCCGATTTACGGAGCCCTCAATCTTCACCAGCGTCAGCCGGAATGCGTCGACCGAGCTCTCCAGCCGCTTGAGGAGGTTCACGGTCATGAGCTTCTTCAGGCCTTGCTCGCGGCCCTTCTGGCCGAGGTTGGAACGGGCGCTGCCTGCGGTGACGTTGTAGAGGTCCTCGTACTTGCCGATCCTGCTCGGGAACACGTACGCCAGCGGAGTGTAGACGGCGAGGGTGAGGGCTTGGAGCTGCTCGAAGATGTCATTGAAGCCCGGTGCTTCCGCCAAGCCGGTCAGTGGTTCACGGATTGACATGGGTGCCAGCCGTTCGGGGAAGGTACCAATCTCTGTTGTGTCGTAGAACGCTTGGATGTGCTTGCGCGACCGAGCGATCGTCACCGAATCGAGGAGTTCGAAGAAGTCGAAGTCGAGCATCTGAAGTATGCGCTCGCTCGTGCGGTCCTCCGGGGCAAGCTTGGACCATTCGTTGAAGACGCGCTGGGCGTCGCTGAAGACCTTCTCGACCGTCGTCGAAATGTTCAAGTGCTGGGCTAGGTTCTCCGACTCACCCTCGTAGGCGAGCTGGAGCTGGTTCTTCAGGTCGTTGAATCGGTTATTCACCGGGGTAGCCGACAGCATCAGCACCTTGGTCTTCACGCCCTCGCGGATGACCCGCCGCATGAGTCGCTGGTAACGGGACTCTTTCTCTTCGGCATAGTCGGCGTTGCGGAAGTTGTGCGATTCGTCGATGACGACCAGGTCGTAGTTGCCCCAGTTGATCCGGTCCAGTCGCAAGCCCAGCGACTCGCCACCGGTGCGCGAGAGGTCGGTATGAGCGAGGACGTCGTAGTTTAACCGGTCTTCGGCGAAGATGTTTGTCGTGAGGTTGGCGTTGTAGTTCGTCCAGTTCTCGGCGAGCTTTTTAGGACAGAGCACTAGCACCGACTTGTTGCGCAGCTCGTAGTACTTAATCACCGCTAAAGCGGTAAACGTTTTGCCGAGGCCGACGCTATCGGCGAGGATGCAGCCGTTGTAGGTCTCCAGCTTGTTGATTATTCCCGTCGCCGCGTCGCGCTGGAAGTTGTAGAGGCTCTGCCAGACCTTCGTGTCCTGGTAACCGGTGCGGTCGTTGGGCAACACGTCCTCGTTGATCTCATCGAGGAACTCCCCGAACAAGTTGTAGAGGATCAAGAAATATATGCGCGCGGGGGAGTTCTCTGCGTACACGCTGGCGATATGTTTGTGGACCGCCTCGGTGACGTCGTCGAGCTGTTCCGCATTGTTCCAGATCTGGTCGAACAGCTGGATGTACTGGGCCGTCATCGGGGCCTCGTCGATGCGCTGCACCATATTCGAGACTGCGTTGCCGCGCTCGTAGCCAAGGTCGGCGGTGGTGAAGCCCTGGAGCGGCATGTATGCGGCTTTGTCGTCTACGACGGCGAACTGCTGCATCGGGTTTCCAGTCGCGTTTGACCGGAAGGTGACCTTGCGGCGCACCCAGTCTGCGCACTCCTTCGCGATTGCTCGCTGGGTGAGCTTGTTCCTGAGCCGAACCTCAAACTCGGAGCCGTACAGGTTCGACTCGGCTCGACCGTCCACGGGGATGAAGAACTCGCGCCGCTCTTTGGGGAGTTTTCCAGTCACCTGAGTTGTCAGGAACGACGGAGAAGTGAAAATGAATTCAAGCTCATCGACCTGCTCAAGTTCCTTGCGAAGAGCCTCAAACGCGAAGATCGAGAACGTTGACGCGGCGATGCGCACCTTGGACCCGGATGTGACCTCGGCCTTGAGATCGTCACCGAGCAAGTCGTTGACGTTGTCGATGATCTTCACGAGCCCCCCGGCAGAATCTAGAACCTCTGCTTGTCCAGGGGTCACTCAGCCGAAATTTATCATGAATGGCGCCGGTTCCCCTGCATTGCCAGGCAACCCAGGGGCCGTGCGCTGAACACAGGTATCGAGCCAATCGTCCATCGGGCTTGGGGGAAGTTGCGCGCCGGCCTGCGGTGTGGCCCTAGGTTCAGCCCTCGACCGCGGGTGCCTGGCGTGCCTCTCTGTCACATGTCACTTGAGTGGGCTGCGCCCTACAACTCCCCCTGAATCGCGGCCGGCGCGAGGCGGTCTCGTTCCAACGCGTCGAATGTCCTGCCATCGACTGTCTTCCAGGCAGTTCGACCGTTGACGCTGCCGCCCACGACTGCGGCCGCGGCGCCGCTGGGACTGTTGAACTGGTGATCTTGCTGGAACACGATCTGAGTCCCCTCGACGGTCGCTATTCCTTGTGCGAGCAAGGACTCACGTCGCTTGATGAGGCCGGGCTCGGCGCTGGGTGCCGGCACAGCATTGCCGCGGGAGCCCCGTCTGACCACCAGACCCGACGCGTTCGCGTAGGCCGTGGCGTTGCAACCCCGCTCCCGGAGGATAAGTTCTTCGTGTTGCATGCCGACAGCCGCGCGGGGGACGGATTGAAGCTCCTGATGAACGGGATAGCCCAAGGTTGCAAGGAGCATGGAGACCGTTTCCATGTACTCTTGGCATTCCCACTCGAGCGGAACCGGCGTGTGCGGGTTGCTAGCAGAGTTTCCGTTTTCTAATGCGAACCGGGCGGCAGCGGAAGCCCTCTGAATCGATAGCCACTCCAAGTAGGCAACGTGCGTGCTCGTCCAAGTGTTGGTCAGCGATACAGCAACGAGTGCCCTCTCCCAGAAGTCTTTTCCGGAAGCATGTTGAGCTAGCCTTGTGCCGACGTTCTGTGTTTGCCCTATGTAGCAGCGCGGAGCGTCCTCGTCGGACGGGCCGAATAGGAAATACAGCCCGACCTGCCCCGCCTCCGACATTTTGGTGAATTCGGCCAGCAACGGGCGGGGGATTTCGAATACGCGGACAGTCCTGGTGGTGATTTCAGCCTGGCGGATACCTGAAGGATCACCTTGGGGAAGGAAGATCTGGATAGTTTGAGGTCGCGAATTCATGGAGACTCCGGTTCACGTTGTGGGTTGGGCGCGGCGATCAAGAACGACGGTGCCACACTTACTGACAGCCAGGCCACATTTGAGTACATGGAAGCCGGCCGCGGCGATGCTCTGAGAGACCAGTGGCCGCCACGCAGAGACGAACCCACATGGGAGGTCGACCTACCCAATTCGGGAGTCAAACAAACCTGGGCCGAGAGGTTCACCCTGCTTTCCCGTGGAGGCGGAGGTTGGGTGTCACTCCACCGAGTACTACTCTGGGCTGAGTTGAGGTGGGCGGCGCCGACGCAGGCGCCCAAGATGGGGGAACACAATGGGGCTTTCCAACCGCGAGTACGTTGGCCGTGCTCTGGATACCTTGGCAGCCAGCCTTGGTTCACACATTGCTTCAGTACTGGAAGGCGTTGCGCCGGGCATTTCGTGGCCGAAGCTTCTGGAGCACAAGGATGCCAGCGCCGGGAGAGCGCCGATAACATACTCGTCCACGGATCTGAGCGTGCAGCTCCGGGTCATGACGGAGCCGTTGGGATCCCTTGGCTACCCCTTCAACCTCAGCCACGACGCCCGAAGCTACACCTCCGAGCTTCGCCAGACCCGAAACCTCTGGGCCCACAACGAGACCTTCGATGACGCTGACACATACCGCGCGCTTGATACTGCCAGCCGCCTCGCCAAGCATCTGGAGCTAGAGGGCGCGGCGCAGGCGCTTAGCGCCCTGCTCGCTGAATACAAGTTGCGCGACAGCGCAGAAGGCGCAGGCCAAGCGCCGGAGGCCCCGGTCAGGACAGAAGCAAGAGAACACACGGAGCCGCTCGAGGCGCCAGGGAGCCCGGTGAAAAAGCATGCCGTGGAAGTCGAGGTTACGGCCGCCGAGTCGCTCAGCTATGCCATGGTGCACAACGGCTTCAAGTTTGTACGGCAAATCAAGATCACCAACCCGGGCGCGGAGATTCGCGGTGCTGTAGTCCGCGTGGAGGCGTTCGCCAGCACGGGCAGGATCTCAGAGGACTTCCAGCAGTACGTTGACCTCGCTGCTGGGCAGGCGATCGTCTTGGACGATGTCGACGTGCACGTCTCCGCCGCCACGATGTATGAGCTCTCCGACAAGCAGCCTGGCCGAGTGGTTGTCACGATCGAGAGCGGTGCCGCCGGCTCAGCGGCAACGAATCTAGGCAAGGCGGAAGCGCGCCTTCAGCTCCTCCCGGCCCAGCTCTGGATCGCCGGCAGAGGTCTCGTCTCCTACGAATTCTTAGCAGCGTTTGTTCAGCCTCATCACCCTGCTATCGCCAAGTTGGTCTCCGAAGCGGCCGACATCCTGGCAAGCACCACGGGCAGCAGCAGCCTTGACGGGTACATGGACGGTGCCGAACGGGTGGACGAAATAGTCTTCGCGCTGGCTGAAGCAGCAAGCAACCGCGACATCCGATACAGCATGCCACCCGCCAGCTGGGGTCTGCAGGGCCAGCAGGTCCGGACTCCAGCCCAAGTGCTGGAAGAGCGCCTGGGAACCTGCCTCGATACGACGGTCGTCATGGCAGCCGCGCTTGAGTTCTGCGGCGTCGCGCCGCTTCTGTGGGTCGTCGACGGTCACGCGTTCCTTGGGTACTGGCGGGAAGACACAGGGCTTTCGACGGCGGCTTCCGACGACGTCCCCGAACTTGTCAGTCTGGTCCAGCGCGGCTACATCGGTCTGGTAGAAACCACACTGCTGGCAAGCAGCCAGCCCATCACCCCGGCCATGCTCCGACGTTCCCCGGAAGCTAACTACATCGAAACGGGTCACGACGAAATTCAAGCAGTCACGGATGTCCGCCGCGCCCGGCTTGATGGCATCTACCCTTTACCCGCACGAACTACCGCTCCCTCCGGAGAGCTGGTCGTCACCAAGTACGTCCCGCAGGCCAAGGTTGCCCCGCTCTTTCCAGAGAAGGCAGGCAAGTTAGCGCCGCGTCTGGGGACCGCGTCAGATGTACCGCCGCGCGTCACCCAGTGGAAGAACGCGTTGCTGGACCTCAGCCTCAGAAACCGGCTGATCAACTTCACCGACACGGCACGTTTCCCGTTAGCCGTTCCCAGCACGTGGATTGGCCCGTTCGAAGATCTCGTCAACAACGGCACCCCCATCAGCCTGCTTCCGTCCAACCAGATCAGCGCCGTCCACCAGGAACGCGGCAACCGTTTCGGCCGGGACCTTCCGCAGGACGAACTTATTGGCCTCCTCAGCTCTAAAAAGGCTGTCTTCGCCGAGGTCACCGAGGAGGCCTACAACTCCAAAATGCGGGGCCTGGCCTACAAAGCCAAGACCCAGGCCGAAGAAACCGGCGCCAATAACCTGTACCTGGCCCTCGGGAGTTTGCTTTGGGACCTGGATGGCCGAGCCCTGCGTTCGCCGCTCGTGCTCGTCCCGGTCAACCTGACTTCTGCTGGAAAGAATGGCCTGTACCGGGTCACGTTGGATGAAGCCGGGCAGTCAACGCCGAATTACTGTCTGCTTGAGAAGCTAGCCCAGACCCATGGCCTTCGGATTCCCGGTCTGGCCGAACCCACGGAAGATGGATCCGGCATCGACCTCGACGCCGCCTTCAACGCCGTCAGGGAAGCCGTATCGGCCAAGGGACTCGCGTTCCGGGTGGAGAACACCGTGGACCTGTCCATGCTGCAGTTCGCCAAATTCCGGCTCTGGAAGGACCTGGACGAGAGCTGGGAGCAGTTCGCCAAGAACCGACTTGTGGACCATCTCATCAGCAGCCCTACAGAACTCTTCAACGATCAGGTGGATGTTGCAGAGGAGCCGGATCTCGATGCTCTGTCTGCGCTGTGTCCCATCCCGGCCGACTCGTCGCAGCTGCAGGCCGTCGCCTCGGCGGTTGCTGGCCAGACCTTCGTGCTGGAAGGTCCTCCCGGCACGGGCAAGTCCCAGACCATCACGAATCTGCTCACCCGAGCGATCGTCGAGGGTAAGCGGGTCCTGTTCGTCGCCGAAAAGCGCGCCGCTCTGGACGTTGTGCAGAAGCGCCTCCAGGAGGTGGGCATGGGTCCCTTCTCCTTGGACCTGCACGACAAGGGCAGTAAACCGGCGGCCGTCCGGGCCCAAATCAAGCACGCGTTGGAGCTGCGTGTGGATTCCGATGCCCAGCAGCTGGACACCGCGTCCACCGACCTCGCGGCCGCGCGTCGCGGACTGGTTCGCTATGCCAGCCGTCTGCACGAGGAAAACGGCGCCCAGCTGTCCCTCTACAGTGCCCGGACCAAAGCCTTGACGTTCGATCCGGATATCCCCGGGCTCCCGCTGGGCGCGGATTTCGCCTCTTCGGCAAACGCGGCGGTCCTTGAGCCCGTGCGGGCCCTCTTGCGTGAGCTGCCCGAGTACACCGACCGGGCCCGCCCCGCGGCTGAACACCCGTGGCGGTTCGTCACCTTCGCTGCCAGCCCCGACGTCAAGGCTCAACTTACCGAGGTGGGACGCCGAATCGACGAGGCTCTGGACGTTGCCGGATCCGTTGACGGGCTGCCTGACGTCGTCGTGTCCGCCGCATCCCCTGACGACGTTCGCACGCTTGCTGCGCTCCTTGAGGATCGCAGTGTCCCGGTGGAAACCCTCGACGTCGTCAGGTCTGGTCAGTGGTCCGCCGGCGCCCAGCACCTGGAGCAGTTGGTGGCGGCGTTCGCGGCGGTGAACCACCCGGGCCTGGACAAGGTGGGCCCTGAAGCCATGGAACTGCCGCTAAAAGAGATCCTGGGCCGCGCGGAACAGGCGGCGGCCAGCGGCTTCTTCGGGCGCAAGAAGCGGTTGCTGGCAGTAGTGGCGGAGCTTGACTCCGTGGTGCACGCGGGTGCGAGCATCCGGCCTAAGGAACTCGTGCCGTTGATGCAGAGTCTGGTCGCCGCGCAGCTCGAGATCCGCGGACTCCAGAGCGAAGCGCAGTCGGTTCCCGGTGTGGCCGTCCCCCGTGGCTGGAATCCCTTGACCGAGGCCGGCCAGCAGGCGCTGGAACGTCGCCTCGGGTGGTTGCGGTGGGCGGCGCAAGCCGTCCAGCCCAACGCCGGCGACGGAAGAGTGCCCTTCCAAACGGCTCTGCGCACCTTCCTCGACGGCGGCCAGCCCGTCCACGAGAACGTCATTGCCTGGCTGTACGAGCTCGCATCAGCGTGGGAAGCCTTGACGGACGTCCCGGCCGTCGACCAAGTCGAACTCGCACGCTGGACCGGGAACAGGGGATTCCTGGACGCTTGGGGCAGCACACGCGCCGCACGCAGTCTCGACGCCGCAGGGTCCCGCGCCTTGGAACGGTGGCTGGAACTGCTGCACCATGTGGAGCCGCTGCGCTCCGTGGGCCTGCCCGGCGTGCGCAACGCAATTCTGGACGGCGAACTCGACGCGGATGACGCCGCCACAGCTTTCGAGCG
Organism: Arthrobacter sp. 05N428_2; assembly: GCF_056397065.1. Taxonomy (NCBI): domain Bacteria; kingdom Bacillati; phylum Actinomycetota; class Actinomycetes; order Micrococcales; family Micrococcaceae; genus Arthrobacter; species Arthrobacter sp. 05N428_2. Next base: position 130,838 of record NZ_JBFTMR010000009.1, read on the forward strand.
GGGACTGGCGGAGAGCTCCCTGGAGGAACGCGGCCGGGCAACTGGACTGCAGGATTTTGACGCGCAGGCCCACGAACGAACCATCGAGCGGTTCACCACCAGGGCAACGCTGGTACGCGAGCTGCTCAAACGCAACCTTGCCGCCGGCGTCCTGAATTCACGGCGGGTGTCGACGTCGTCGACCTCCGGACGTATGGGAGAGCTGCAGCGGCAGCTGACCCGGCAGCGCGGCGGTCTCACCGTCCGCAAACTGATGGAAAACTACGCAGACCTCATCACCCAGATCATGCCCTGCACGCTCGTCAGCCCGGATTCCGTGGCACGATTCTTCCCGGCACGAGCCGGCCTCTTCGACATTGTGGTGTTCGACGAAGCATCGCAGATCCGGGTGGCAGACGCCGTCGGTGCCATGGGCCGCGGCGCCTCGGTGGTGGTGGTGGGTGACAGCAAGCAGATGCCCCCGACGTCGTTCGCAGAACCGTCCAACGATTCCCTCGACGATGCGGAGAACGAGATCGCCGCTGTTGAGGACATGGAGTCAATCCTGTCTGAATGCGTTGAGGCGCGCGTTCCGAGACAATGGCTCTCCTGGCATTACCGCAGCCAGGATGAATCGCTCATCGCGTTCAGCAACCAGCAGTACTACGAGAGCAAGCTCTCGTCCTTCCCCGGTCCCTCCCACGGAGCCCCGGACCCCGGGGTGCGCGGTTACGGCGTAAATTACGTCCGAGTCGACGGCCAGTTCCACCGGACGGGAACTTCGAAGGTGCTGCGGACCAACCCCATCGAGGCGGCCGCCGTCGTGGCGGAAGTGCGACGGCGGTTCGAGGAAGGCTCGGGTTCGCCGTCGGTGGGCGTGGTGACGTTCAATCTGCAACAGCGAGCATTAATCGAGAGCCTGCTCCGCGACACTGATGACCCGCGCATTATCAAGGCGCTGGACGAAGACCCGGAGGGTCTCTTTGTGAAGAACCTTGAAAACGTCCAGGGTGACGAGCGGGACGCCATCCTTTTCTCGACTGGCTTCAGCAAAAACGACAAGGGCTACCTGCCGCTGAACTTTGGCCCGTTGAACCGGGCCGGCGGCGAACGGCGGCTGAACGTGGCTGTGACCCGAGCGCGGCGGCAGGTCATCGTGTTCTCCAGCTTCAGCCCCTCCGAGCTGCGGGCCGAGGAGACAAGCTCCGTCGGGGTCAAGCACCTGCGCTCCTATCTGGATCTTGCCGAGCAAGGAACCGGCGCCCTGCCCTATGACGGCCGCCGCACCATGGCGGTTGATCTTCACCGCGAGGAAATCGCCGACGCGCTCCGGGACCGCGAGTATGCCGTCGCCACCGACGTCGGGCTGTCCGACTTCAAGGTCGACATCAGCCTGGCTTCGCTGGACTCCCCCGACCGGCCGTCCATGGCCATCCTCCTGGATAGCCCGGCCTGGGCTGCGCGGCGCACGGCGGGGGACCGGGATGGATTGCCGGGGGATGTTCTTACCCGGATGATGCGCTGGCCGTCAGTGCAGCGTGTGTGGCTGCCGGCCTGGATTAGCGACCGTGAGTCCGTGCTGGACAAGCTGGAGAAGGCGTTTGTTGAGGCGGGTTCGGGGATTTCTGGCGGCGAAGTCGAACCGGTTCGTTCCGTGGGAGTGGAAGGTCTGAATGCTGAGCCGGCTGTTTCAATCCCTGGAGTCGCTTTGAACAGCCCGATACCAACGGCGGCCGCTACTGCCCATGCTGGCGGCCTTGCTCCGCTCTTGGCTTCCGCGGGCGGCGGATCCGGGGGCGGCGGATCCGGGGTTTCGGCAGCTGTCGTCGACCAGGAACATCCCGAGTACAAGCCCTGGACCGTCCGTCGCTTTGGTGGCAGGGACGTCCTCGATGCGCTGCCTTCCAGGCGTTCGGTACTTGCCGTGCGGGACGCCATCCGCACCATTGTGGAAGCGGAAGGCCCCGTGCACCAAGAGCGTCTGGCCAAACTCGCCTGCGCGGCGTTCAACCTCAACAAAATGAACGCGGACCGGGCCAATTCAGTCCTGGACGCGCTGGATTCCTCGGTTCACCGCTGCGACCGCGACGGGTTCATCTGGGACGCATCCGTTGACCCGGCGGAATGGACTGATTTCCGGCCTAACGGACAGGAAATCGACCGGAAACCTGAGCACATCAGTGTTGTGGAGCTTCGCAACGCCATGGTGGACGTGGTCCGTGGCTCCGGCGGGATCTCTGTCAGCGAGCTGCACCGGGAAACGATCCGACTCTTTGGCGGGAAGCGGCTGACTGCCGGTATCACCGCGCGGCTGAACGAGGGGCTTCAGTATGGCGTGGATACGGACAGGCTTGAGCTGCGCGGCGACGTGGTGCACCTGGCCGCGTAGTGCGGCGTTGGAACAAGGTGTGGCCGGGCAGGTACGCCCGGCCACACTCATCCGAATTTGGGAGGATTCCAGAGCAGAGTCGGCGCACCTGGCTGTCTCGAATTTCTCCGCGGTCCCTGGTCATTTCCACCACACAGTGAAATTGTTTAAAAACAGCTGGGTGCAGTATCCGAGACACCAGAGGTGGAAGAAGCCGGCGATGGGACGCAGGACCTTGAAGACCGGCGGACGTGACTTTCCATAACTAACTCTCACTCCGGAGCTCATTCAGCAGATTCTGGCTCAGTAAAAATCGTCCAAGGACATGGCTTTCTTTCCTACCGGAGCACTCCCGGGGTAGGTATACCCCAGCTCTCTACAGGAAACGGCTGCCAGCAGTTCCATATGACGGTAATAGTTCAGGACGGACTTCAGGCTGGCATCGCCGATTTGCGGAGCGCGTCCCAGCTTGTGCTTTGCATTCATTAGGTATCCAAGAGCTCGCAATGCCACACCTTTACGCGTTTCCTCTTTACCTATCCATTTGATCGCTTCATCAGAACCATAATTGCTGACGGCCAACTGAACACGCTGTGCGACCTGACTCATATAGTCCGCGACGACTGCTTCCGGACCATTGCTCCGGGCACTCGAATCGATTTCCAGTTTGCGGGCATAGTCCTCCACCGGTGTCGCTCTTCCCCACTGATCCATCAGGAAGAGGGCCACTCCCGATGATTCGGCTTCATGAATCGCAGCCGTCGTGTATCCTGACGTTGAATAGAAGAGGTGATGCTGCAGCTCTGGGCTTGCGCCACGAAGTTGCTGGATCATGGGGGCGCCCACTGGGACGCCCTGCACCTTAACTTGTGCGACCGCATGCGAATGAGCTATGTCCACACCCTTGTCGCTGGAGCCGCCGGTGAGGTGTGATCCAGGAAACCCGAGATGCTTCATGTGCTCTAAAGCGAAGGACTCAGCAGCCCGCCAATCGGTCATCAGAACGAAGTCTTCTCGTGTGGCAGACCCCGCCGTTTCGGCCGTTACCTGCGACAGGTCGGGAGCCTCTGGAACATCATCAACTGATGGAAGGCGAAGAATATCGAAACCGGCCCCCTTTTGTATTAGCTCCAGAGTCGGTGAATCACGGTCATCAAGGAAAACCTTCACGACCAAGTCACCGAGTGACGTAGTCCAGCTTGGTTCGGGATCAATTTGAGCAGATCCGATGCTCATCCCACCAGCGGCCGGACCGTCAATTGTGAAGGCAGGACCTAGCTGTTCAGTCACCATAATCCAACGGCGCATTGTGCGTGCAAGAAAGTTCGATGCCGCACGACTAAGCTTTCTGTCCTTGGCCCGCAGGACATTCGCTTCTACCCATATATCGCCGTCTGCCAGAACCTCGACGTGATCACCAGCAGGGACCGCATCGAGAATTTTTAGGGCTAGTCCATCCGAGATCTCCCGGGCGTTCCTTGATTGCTTGTACTCATGCCACGCCCACGCTGTGCGTGCATCATTTGCCAATATCTCACTCATGGGTGCAGCCTAGCTGGCTGATCCGATGCGACGCCGTATTTACGGCAGCGTCGAGCTCAATTGGGGCTGACTGCGTGCGGGAACGGGCGCACTCTAGGCAGTCCGTCAGGCGCAGCTTTCGTGTGCGTTCTCGTTCGAGGCTTGAGGCTCGTCCTCACACGCGGGTCTCATGAGGTCGCGAACATCCATCCTCCTCTTGAGGACCTAAACCTTCGGGGTCGGAAATCCTGCTTCCCGTAGTTCCTTCGCCTTCCATTGTTCGCCGATGGCCCTCTTGAAGGATTGAATGTAACGTTCTCGAGCCTGATACAGCGGGCGCCACCACGATCATCAGCGAACTGACCCAGGCGCGGAAGGAAATGGCCGCCTCCAGCCGGGTGACGGACGAGGTCCTGGACCCCAGCCAGGAGGACGTCCTGGCCCGGGTGCCGGAAATCACCGGCGGTACCGGCGCCGACGTCGCCTTCGAATGCGCCGGCGTGAACGCGGTGCTGGACACCATGCTCGACGCCGTCCGGCCCGGGGGAGTCACGATCGTGCTGGACGGCCTCTGGAGCAGGGCTTCGACACCCTCATCAACCACAAGGACACCGCCGTGAAGGTGCTGGTGCATCCGTAGCGGCTACCCAGAGGGGCGTCACCGGCCCGGGCGCACGAGCGTGGCCCACGTATGCCAGAGCATCGCTGCGAGGGTGGCGAGGAAGGCTGCGACAGCCAGCCACAGCTCCGTGCGTCCGATCAGCGCCACAATGGGCAGCTGGTCGGCGCGGCCCAGGTAGATCCCGGCGACGGCGTACATGCCCAGCGGAAAGATCACACTCCACAGCCCGGGTTCGTAGGACAACGGCACCTTGTGGATCACGTGTCGCCACCAGCCGGCGGCGAGGAGGACCGGGAAGAGCCAGGAGGCGAAGGCCCAGAACACCACGGAGGAGCCGGCCACCAGCCCGCGGGTCGCGTCCACCATCGGCGCGCCGGACATCTCGACGATCCGCGCGCCGGCGAGGACGCTGATCGCCATGGCGCCCATGGCCACGAAGTAAGGTGGCCGCAGGTCCTCGGGCCGGATGGGGTAGGTCATGAGCCGCAGCGAGACGAAGATCCCCACCGCGGCGTACAGGATGAGCCCCACCGACCAGGCGACGACGGCGACCAGCGCCAGCGCGGCGCGCCAGTCCGGCCCGGCCTGGGGTTCGAGCGAGGCTGCCGCGACCGCCACGGACTGGCTGGCCACGCACCAGATGAACCAGCTGCCGTTTGCGTCCTTCACCACGGGCCGCTCGGCGCGGCCCAGGACGGCGGTCCACGGCACCACATAGCCGAGCACCACCCAGGCGAGGACCGCGACGGCCAGCAGCGCCGCCGTCGTCCCCGGCCACCCCGCCATCCCCAGCCGCACCCCGAGCACGTTCGTGCCGGCGATGAAGGTGAAGAACCCAAACGCCCGGGCAGGATCCAGGAAGTCCCGGCGCATGTCGGCGCGGAACCAGACCAGGCGCACCACGCTGAGCACCAGGATCACGGCGTAGGAGATCCCGCAGACCACCAGGAGTGCCGCCGACAGGGCGGTGAAGCCTTCGAGCTCGAGCCCCACCGAGATGATCCCGCTGGCCATCGTGAGGGCGAAGTACCCGGGGGTGAGGGTCTGCACCGCCTGGGAGATACGGCAGCCGAAGGGGGTGCGACCGGCAAGGGCAGTGGACATGGCACCCAGCTTAGGGCTTGCCGGTTTCACCCATGCCGCTCCGTCGCAGCAGCATCCCGCAGCGCCAGCGCCGCCTGGACCAGTGCGGTGTGCGTCAGGGCCTGGGGGTAATTCCCCAGCAGCGCCCCGGTGCCCGGATCGGCTTCCTCGCTGAACAGGCCCAACGGGCCGCCGGCTTCCAGCAGCGCTTCGAACAGTTCCTCGGCTTCTGCGGCCCTTCCGGTGAGAGCCAAGGCCTGGACGAGCCAGAAGGAACAGGACAGGAAGGCGCCCTCCTTCCCGGGCAGTCCGTCCTGGCCGGGCGGGTAGCGGTAGAGGAACGGGTAGCCGGCGGACAGCTCCGCGGCGACGGCGTCGACCGTACCCCGGAGCCGCGCCGAACCCGGCACCTCGAAACCGGTCACCGGCAGGATCAGCAGGGCCGAGTCCAGATCGCTCGAGCCGTAGGAGCGGGTGTAGGTATTCCGGGACGCATCGAATCCCCGGACAGTGATGTCGGCGGCGAGGGCGGCTCGCGCCGTTTCCCAGCGGCGCCGCCGTCGTGCGCTGACGCGGTGGGTTTCGGCAATGCGCAGTGCCCGGTCCAGGGCCAGCCAGCCCATGATCTTGGAGTGCACATGGTGCGCCGGATCATCGCGGATTTCCCGGATGCCGGCGTCGGGCTCCGGCCAGCGCCGCGCCACCAGATCCGTGAAGCCGCGCATCGCCCGCCACGTCTCCGAGTTAAGCCGGTGCCCCTGTTTGACCAGGTTCCAGGCGGCGTCGAGGACCCAGCCGTAGCCGTCGAGCTGGTGCTGGTGGGCGGCGCCGTTGCCCGTCCGCACCGGGGCGCTGCCCGCGTACCCCGGCCAGCCCGCCAGGGTGCGCTCGCGGGGGACATGCCCGCCGGTGAGGGTGAGCAGGGCCGGCAGCCGGGGCCGCTGCAGCCGGCTGGCGTGCAGCAGCCAGTTCAGGAAGTTCAGGCCGCGGCGTCCTTGCCCACGGCGAGGAACGCGGCGATGCCGATGCTGGCGTCCCGCGGCCAGGCGTACCGGTAGTCCCAGTTCCGGAGCCCGCCCGGGTCCTCCGGCAGGGACGTGGTGGGGGCGGCCACCGGCGCGCCCGACGGCGAGTAGGTCAGCAGCTTCAGCGTCAGCAGGCTCCGCAGCACGGGTTCACGGAACGGGACGTCGTCGCTGACGCCCGCCGTCCACTCCCGCCAGCGCGCCTCGTCGGCGCCCACCAGCTCCCACGCGCTGTCGGGATCCACCCAGATCAACGGCTCCGCGTAGGCCAGGGCGAGCACCAGCACCACCGGACGGCCGGGCACCACGGTGACGGCCGCCGTCGTCCCCGGCTCCACCCGCAGCCCGCCGCTGCAGCCCAGAGACATGGCCAGGGCGCCCCACTCGCAGACCACGTGCTGCCCGCGCCGGACGCGCGGGCGGAGGTGGCGCTCGCCGAAGCGCGGATCAAAGGCGCCGGCGCCTGCGCCGGTGCGCCTTCGGCCTCCAGCCTCCGGATCAGGAGGGTGGTGGGGAGCAGTTGGCCGGCGACTTCCGCGACCATCGCCTCGGTGAGGGTGAGCGTGCCGCCGTCGGTGGCCCAGACTGTTTCCAGCGTCGCGGTGTGCGGCCGGTATCGCCGGACGATTCGTTGGGCGGGCCGGGCGGGGCAGGCGCGGAAGGTGCCGGCCTCCGGGCCGCCGGGCAGGGAGCCGAAGACGGGGCTGCCGTCGGCCGAGACCAGGGCGGCCGTGCGGGTGTCGCCCAGCAGCCCGTAGTCGGCGAGGGTGGGGGAGGGAGCTGTGGCGTCCACGGCGCTTCACCTTCTTTCGCGCTGCGGTCAGCGGACCGTGAGGAGCAACCCGAGCAGCGAGCCGTAGACCAGGTGGGCTGCCACCGCCACGGCCGGGGTCTGGATGCCGTAGTTCAGGCCCAGCAGGCCGGGTGGTTCCAGGGCGGCGCGGCTGGCCGGACCGGCCCTGGTGCTGGCCATGCGGGGATGGATGCCGGGCAGCAGCGGCAGGATGATGGTCAGCGCGACGGCGACGTGCAGGAGGCCCAGCAGCGCGCCGATCCACCAGGTGGCCCTGCCCAGCAGCGCGAAGACCGCCGCGTAGCCGAGGGCGAAGACCTGCCCGGCCGCGATGTGGATGAAGAACCCGGCAATCCGGGCCCTGTCCGGGTCCGGCGTGACGAGGCTGCCCAGCACCAGCGGCAGGTCCAGCCGGGTCCAGCCGGCCATCTGGCAGGCGATCATCACCGCGGTCAGGGTTGTAGTGGCCAGTAGCCCGAACAGTGCCCAGCCTGGCCAGTCCATCTGAACCGCCGCCGTGGGTTCGGGCGTGCGGGCCGCCGGGATTGGTTCCATAACGCACCTACAAAAACTGGATGCTTCAGCTTTAAAGTAGCCCCAGAGGGACCGGCAAGGGCCGGACTGCCCGGCGGGGGCGACGTTGGCACCGCGGACGTCATCGATCGCTGGTGGAGGGCACCGTGCCGGGGCGCATCCATACGTAGCAGGCCAGGATACAGGCGACGGAAACCGGGAGCGCTGCCGAAAATCTGTTCCCGGCCGCCGAGCGCAAGGAGCCCGTTACTCTCGCGATACAGCCGCCACGTCGCCGAACTGGGCGGACGCTATTTCAACTGTGCCAGTATGTAGCCAGCCAACAGGAAAGGTTGTCGACGGGACCATGAGAGCAGCGCTATTCCTTGACTTTGATAATTTCTTCAGCGGCTTGATGGCAGCGGACCCGGCATCCGCCACGGCACTCGTTACGAGCCCTTCACGATGGCTCCACAAATTGACCCGTAGCAACTCCGACGACGCCACTCGCCGATGGCTGGTGCTACGGTGCTACATGAATCCGGCGGGTTGGCTTCCCGACCCGCTAAAACCCGGCGAGCGTTTGTATTTTTCTAAGTACCGGCCTTTTTTCACGCAGGCTGGCTTCGAAGTCGTGGACTGTCCGGCACTGACCAGGGGGTCGAAAAATGGCGCCGATATTCGTATCGTCATCGATGTCATGAGCGCTCTGAGGGCGAACACGAGATACGAGGAGTTCGTTGTCGCATCCGCCGACGCGGACTTCACCCCTCTACTTCAAGTCTTGCGAGCAGATGACCGTCGAATTTCGGTTATTGCCACTTCGGCAACTGCGACGGCTTATGAATCGCTTGCCGACCGATTCCTCGACGAGCAGGACATGTTTGACTTGGTCGCCGAAGGTCCTGCCGCGGACACTGAACTCGAATTAGAGGAATCGAGTCCCGAACTCAATGACCTGCCGTCCGCACCTCCGCCGCTGGTCGCTGTTTCAGATGTCGGTCCGCAGTACCAAGCATTTTCGGAGAGGGTGCGCGAAATCTACTCCCAAGCGACCGCTCCTATCAACCTGGCGCGTTTGTCGTCCGACCTCCAGATGATGTCGGGAACTGGCTCAACAGATGGTGCTTGGTTTGGAGCAGGATCGTTTCTTCGAGCAGTTAAGGACTTGGAACTTCCCGACGTCCGATTTTCGCAGCACCACCTGTGGGATGCCGTCCGCCACAACGAGCCGGTAGCAAGGCCGAAGAGCTCGAGGCCCAGCCCGCCAGCCATCGTTATGAATTTTGCGGAGGTCACCGGGATGCCGACGATAGCTTCGAGCGGATGGGCGGTCATTTATCAGACCCTCCAAGCGTATGCGGAGCAGCACGTCTTCAACTTCACGGAAGCCTCCAAATGGTCCCGGGATCAGGCGGTGCGAAGCGGTATAGAGATCCCACGTCGGGCATTTACGTTTGCTATTCGAGCATGCCAGAACGGCGCCGTCGACCTGTCCGCGAAACCGGCCCCGGACGCCCCGACCATCGCCCGGGCACTGTACAACGGCGTCTTGCGGAGAGCCGAGCTGGCAGGGCTGGAAGCAACCGCAGCGGAGAGATGCGAACTTGCAGCGTGGCTCCACTTCCAGGAGCCACAGAGTCAAGAGTGATCCTTTTCCCCCCGATGCCTTCCCAGCGCTACTGGCAAGCGAAACGTCTGACGGCGTCCGGCGTCGGACGCCGCCGTCGTCGGCTAACCCTCCGCAGCCGCCTCCGGCCGTTCGTCGATGCCGCACCACTCAGCGATGAACAGGGCGATGCTCTTGGTGATCCGGCGGATGGATTCGACCGAGACTCGCTCGTCGAAGCCGTGGATCGCTTCAGAGACTGGGCCGTACACCAGCGCAGGCGTGCCGGCGTAGAGGGTGAAGACCCGGCCGTCCAGGTAGCCGGGGGTGGTGAAGCTTTCCAGCTCCCGACCGAACACCTGCGCGTGGGTGCGCTCCAGCACGGCCTCGGCCTCGCTTCCCGGTTCCAGCACGTAGCCTTCCGAGAAGAACCCCGTTTTCTCGCCCACTGCCTTGATCGGGGCGGGCCCGCGGCCCAGGGACTCGAGGCACTCCTGGAGTTCGGCCCACGCCTGTTCGGCGCTGATGCCGGGATAGATGGCCGCCCGCACATCGAACTCACACCAGGCCGGGACACTGGAGGGCCAGTCCCCGCCCGCGATCCCGCCGAAGTTGAAGTTGATCGGGTGGTCCAGGTCTTCGAAGTAGCGGTGCTGGACCCGGTCCGCGTTCCACTTTTCCTCGACCTCACGCAGCGCCACCATTGCTGTGTACGCGGCGTCGATGGCGTTGAAGCCGGTGCCCATCTCACGCGGATGGGTTGGGCTGCCGGTGACCCTGACCTTAAACCAGAGCACGCCCACGTTGGCGCGCACCAGCATGTCCTCCTCGGGTTCGGGAATGATGACGGCGTCGGCGCCGTAGCCGCGCATCAGGGCGGAGAGGGAGCCGTTGCCCGTGCATTCCTCCTCCACGACGGACTGGAAGTGAATGCGGCCGGCCGGCTCGAACCCGGCGGTGCGGACGGCGTCGAAGGCGAAGAGGTTGGCCGCGAGCCCGGCCTTCATGTCGCCTGCGCCGCGGCCGTACAGCCAGCCGTCGATGATGGGGGCGTCCCAGGGCACGCGGGACCAGGCCTCGGACGGGCCTTCAGGGACGACGTCGATGTGGCCGTTGAGGATGAGGGAACGGCCGCGCTCGGCGGCCGGCCGGTAGGTGCCCACCACGTTGGTCATCCCGTCATAGGACACCGTCACCGGGCCGAAGCCCTCATGGGCGGACAGCTCCTCGGCGTTCAGCTCCCAGCGGTCCATCTCCAGGCCGCGGCCGGCCATGGCCCCGTGCATCAGGTCCTGGGCGCTGCCCTCCCGGGTCCGCAGCGACGGGTGCCGGACCAGGTCCTGGGTGAAGGAAAGCTGGGCGTCGAACGCGGCGTCGACGGCGTCCAGAATGCGCCGGGTTTGGTCGTCACTGAGCATGTTCGTCTCCTAATGAGCTCGGGGAGCCGTCCGGCGGCGGACGGCTCCCCGAGTGTGGTGGTTGAGCATTTGCGTAAGGTTGAGCTACGGCCCGCGGCCGCGTCCCGGCGTTAGCTGCTGGCGACGAGCTTCTTGTCCTGAACGCGCAGGCGCTCGCCGAAGAACCCGCCGACGGCGGTGAGCAGGGAGATGATCGCCAGGATCAGCGCCGCACCCCACGACTGGTTGTTCGAGATGCCGAGCATGGCCGTGGCCAGCAGGGGCATGAAACCGCTGGTGGCGCCGGCGATGTTGTAGCCCAGGGCCACCCCGGAGTAGCGCAGCTTGGCCGGGAACAGTTCGGTCAGCAGGGCGCCGTTGACGGCGTAGGCGACGGCTATGAGCATGATGCCGACGGTGATGGCCAGCGTGATCATCAGCGGCGACTTGGTGTCGATCATCGCAAAGAGCGGGAACGCCGTCACGGCGCTGACGATGCCACCCCACATGGTGACCTTGCCCGGCCCGATCTTCTCGGCCAGCCGGCCCATGAGGAAGGTGACGCCGATCTGGGCAACGGCGGCAACCAGCGTCGCGTTGACCATGACGTTCCGGTCCACCTTCAGGGTGTTCGCGCCGTAGCTCACGACGAAGGTGGTGATCATGTAGAAACCGCCGACGCCGAGCAGAGCAGCGAGGACTGCCACCAGCAGGCGGCCACCAGCGTGGCGGAAGACGTCGAGGGCCGGGACCTTGGCCGTTTCGCCTTGGGCGAGCAGGTCCTTGAAGATGGGGGATTCCTCGACTTTGAGGCGGATCCAGAGCGCGATACCGAGCATCGGGAAGGCCAGCAGGAACGGAATGCGCCAGCCCCAGGCGTCAAAGGCTTCGGACGGGAAGAGCAGGACGAGCGAGAAGGCACCGGAGGCCAAAAGTGTCGCGACCGGCGAGCCGACCTGGACCAGCGCGGCGTACCGGCCGCGCTTTTCGACCGGAGCATGCTCCACGGCCATGGTCACTGCCCCGCCCCACTCGCCGCCGACGGCAAGGCCCTGAACCAGACGCAGAACAGCGAGCATGATGGGCGCAGCCAGGCCGACACTGCCGAAGTCCGGCAGCAGACCGATGAGAGCGGTGGCCGCGCCGATCATGACGATGGTCATCAGCAGCGCCGGCCGGCGGCCGTAACGGTCGCCGATGTAGCCGAAGATGACGGCGCCGATCGGGCGGGCGGCGAAGCCGACGCCGAAGGTGGCGAAGGAGGCCAGCAGGGCGGCGGTGGGGTCCATGTTGGTGAAGAAGAGCCGGTTGAAGACCAGCGCCGCGGCGGTGCCGAAGAGATAGTAGTCGTACCACTCCAGAGCGGTCCCGACGAAGGCTGCGCGGGCAATTTTTCCGGCGTCTTTGCCGGAGATCACCGGAGGAGCACCTGCGGTGGAGGAGACTGAGTTGGAGGTCGTCACTGGGTGAGCCCTTTCGAGCGGGGTTGAGTTTTGCGTCTCGGGTCCCGCGGCGGTCGAAAGGCCAAAGCCTGCACTGCTGCGGTGGTTATCCTTGAGCGTAGGCGAGTGACAACGCCCACAACAATGACAATATCCACCCACCTTCTCCGTTTCGCTTGGGCATTTTCACAACTCACCCGTTGAAATCGGGGTGCCTGCTGAGCGCAACGAGGGCGCGTGCGGCTTCCGCCGGCACGGTGAGGTCGAGGCCGATCACCTCGTGCAGGCTGTGGAGGCGGTTCACCACCGTGTTCCGGTGGCAGAAGAGTTCCTCCGCCGTCTCCTTGATCGATCCGGTCCGTCCGTAGCTGCGCGCCACCTGCAGCAGCCGCTGGCGTTCCAGCGGCGTGCACCGGTCCAGAGCCTGCTTTATCGGGGCGGAGAACCCGGGGAACTTCAGCTCCAGTAGGCCGCCGGCGATGCCCATCCATGCCTCCTCCATGGTCGCCAGCCCGGTGCCTCGGCGCTTCTGCTGCGCGAGCACCAGGGCAGACGCGGCCGCGGCGCGGACGGCGGCCAGGCCCTCGACGTCGGGGACGTACCCGGCCGGGAAGCCCGGCCCCTCGTCCTGCCAGGTCCGTCCCTTGCGCTGCTGACGGAAGAGATAGAGGGCCCCGGTGTTCTCGTACACGTAAGTACGGTGGTCGGACTCAAACTGCCGCTGGGCCACGCTCACGGCATCCAAGGTGACCGCCAGGACCTCGAAGGTCCCGGCGGCCTGGACCCCGAGGGCTGCGGCCAGCTCCTGCGCCTCGCCGGAGCCGCCGAGGTCCGCGTTGAACAGCCGGGAAAGCAAGCGCTGACGGTACAGCTGCTTGTTGCGGGCCAGCCGGGCTTCTTCCTCCGCATAAGCCTGCTGGATGCTGCTCACATAGCCTTCGACGGCGTCGAGCACCCGGTCCATGTTGGCCACCAGGACGCCAATCCCCTTATCCCGCGCGACGCGTTCCAGCCCCCTCCAAAGGACGCGGAAGTCGTTGCGGATGGCCTCAAGGAACGCGTCCAGGGGGACGCCTTGGCGGGCCCGGCGGGCAGCCACCTCCCGGGGCAGGGCCTGAAGGTCTTGGGGAAGTTCAAGCCCGGCCATCTGAAACAGGAACATGTCCATGGTGTCCGCGGCGGTCCGGTAGACGTCGTCCTTTGGCACCAGTGCTTCGCCATAGGAAATGGTGGCAAAGCGCTCCAGGAAGTCGTTCACCAGCAGGGAGCGGTCCTTCCACAGGCTCTCCAGCAGCTCGACCCACTCCGGCTCCGTGGGGCGGCCCGGCCGGAACTCCCGGGGTGGCGGCTCGGGGGTAGGTGCCGTGTTGCCGGCTGGTGCTGTCATGCCGCCATTTTATGCAAATGCCTAAGCAGCGCTGCTAAAGCGGCGTTCTATGTCCATTGAGGCCAGCAATGTTACAGCGTTGAATGGACTCGAGCCCGACTTACAGACCCGGCCCGGAACCTCCTTGGACCCGGGAGCCACAGCAAAGAGGATTAATGCCCGTCGACCTGCTGATTCGCAACGCCCACATACTGACGCAGGATCCCTCCCGCCCCACTGCGACGAGCCTGCTCATCCACGACGGCCGTATATTCGGCGTGGATCCGGACGACGATCTCGCCCGCCATGCCGTCCGGACCATCGACGCCGCGGGAACCACCATCGTCCCCGGATTCAACGACGTCCATGCGCACAGCGTGTGGTTCGGTCTCGGGCTGATGGAGGCCAATGTTGGGGCAGCGGCAAGCCTGGACGAGGTGTACGGCATCATCGCCGCGGCCGCCGAAGGTACTGCTCCAGGCGAATGGGTGGTGGCGTCCGGCTACAGCCCGCTGCTGCTCGACGGCCAGCAGCCGGACCGCGACCGCCTGGATGCAGCGGCCGGGGGGCGTCCGGTGTGGATCAAGCACTCCTCGGGTCACGCCTGCACGCTCAACGGGGTGGCACTGGAGCTCGTCGCTGCCCGGGGCGACCTCACCGCACCAATCGACGGCGGGGCCGTCGTCGTTGCCGACAACGGTGAACCCACGGGGCTGCTGGAGGAAAACGCCATGCGGCTGGTGCAGGACATCCTGCTGCCATATCCGCTGGAGACGATAGAGCGCGCACTGGATCTGGCGACGTCACACTACCTCTCCGAGGGAATCACCAGCGTCACCGATGCCGGCATCGCCGGCGGCTGGATCGGCTACTCGCCGCGCGAATTCGCGGCCTACCAGAACGCCCGCGACAAAGGACTGCTCAGCGTTCGGATGCAGCCCATGCTGGTGATGGACGCCCTCCACGATGTCCCGGGCCATGCCGACGACCCGGCCGCCCGGGGCCTCGACGCAGGAATCCGCTCGGGGCTGGGGGACGACTGGCTGCGCCTGGGCCCGGTCAAGATCTTCAGCGACGGATCGCTGCTGGGCAGCACGGCCTACATGACCGAAGACTATGTCGGCTGCACCCATAACCACGGGTACCTGCAAATGGACGCGGACCAGCTGCGCGAATCGGCGCTTGGCGCCTACCGGGCGGGCTGGGCGATTGCGATGCACGCCATCGGTGACCGCGCCATCGACCATGCGATCGACATCATCACCGAGGCGCAGGAGAACTACGGTTCCAACGCCCAGCCGAACCGGATCGAACACGGCGGTGTGGTCCGTCCCGAACAGCTGGACCGGATCGCCGACGCCGGAATCGTGCTGGTCCCGCAGCCGCACTTTATTACCGAGTTCGGCGATGGCATGGCCCGCCTGCTGGGCCCGAAGCGCACCTCCTGGTCCTACCCGGCCAGGAGCCTGCTGGAACGGGGCATCACGCTGCCGGGAAGCTCGGACCGTCCCGTCTCCAACGGCAGGCCGCTGGACGTCATGCAGTCCTTCGTCGAGCGGCTGACTCCTTCCGGCGAGGTCTACGGCCCGGACGAAAGGATCACGGCAGCCGAGGCCCTGGCCGCCTACACCACCGGCTCGGCCGCCGCCACGGGAACCGGCCATACGAGAGGGCGCCTGGCCCCGGGGTACCTGGCGGACCTGGTGTTCCTCGACCAGGACCCGACCGCCGTCGACCCCTCCCACATTGCGGCCACCCAGGTGCTGGCCACCATGGTGGGCGGGCAGATCCGTTTCGGCTCGGACAATCTACCAACGCCGGTCCGCGTCACGGACCTGGCGGCAGCACTGACAGGGGAGGAAACCCTATGAGCACCACCCACGACCAGTTCCTCGCGGATTTCGCCACGATGTCAGGCTTCGGCGCCACGCCCGGCGGAGGCGTGGACCGGCAGGCGGGCACACCGGCCGACCACGCCACCCGGGCCTGGTTCAGCCAGTGGCTAGCCGAGCACGGCTACACCGAAACAGTGGATGAGGCAGGCAACCAGTTCGGCGCCGTCGAACTGGTCCAGGGCGCCCCTTACGTGCTGGTCGGCTCGCACCTGGACTCACAGCCCCTGGCCGGCCGGTACGACGGGGCCTACGGCGTGCTCGCGGCGGCGCACGCGGGTGCCCGCGTCGCGGCGGAGGCCAAGGCCGGGAACCTGGAGCCCGCCTACAACCTGGCCGTCGTGAACTGGTTCAACGAGGAGGGCAGCCGCTTCGCGCCCAGCATGATGGGAAGCGGGGTCTTCACCGGGAAGCTGCAGCTGGAAGACGCGCTGGCCACTGACGATCCTGCCGGCACGACCGTAGCCCAGGCCCTGGCCGCAGGGCACCGCGCCCCGGACGGGAACGCCCCAGTCCTCGCCCAGGTTGCCCGCTACGCCGAGATCCACATCGAGCAGGGCCGGAACCTGGAGGAGAGCGGTACCCAGGTGGGGATCGTGGACCGGACCTGGGCCGCCAGCAAGTACCGGGTCACGGTGGACGGAGCGCAGTCGCACACCGGCGCAACCCGGATGGAGGACCGCCGGGACGCCCTCTTCGGAGCCGCGCTGGTCATCGCCGCCGCGCGTGAACTGGCCGCGGAATTCGAGCCCGGGCTGCTGCATACATCGGTCTCCGAACTGTATGTCCTGCCAAACTCGCCAGTCACCATCGCCCGGCAGGTGCTGATGAACCTGGACCTGCGCTCCCCGGACGAGTCCGTTCTGGCCCTTGCCATGGAACGGCTGGCCAAGAGGATTATCGACGCCGAGGCAGACTCCCGCACGGAAATCCGGCTGGACCTGACGCATAACTGGGGCGTGGTGTCCTACCAGCCCAAGGGAGCGGCGCTAGGCAGGGCCAGCGCAGAGAGCTTGGGCTACACCCACACGGACGTGATGACGGTCGCCGGGCACGATTCGACCAACATGAAGGACGTGGTGCCGACCGTGATGCTCTTCGTTCCCAGCGTGGAGGGCATCTCGCACAACGAGGCGGAGTACACCCGCGACGACGACGCGTTGCGCGGCGTCGAACTGCTCACCGACGTGACGCGGAGCCTCGTCCGCGGCGAGCTGGAAGAGGAGTAACGGCGCGACGGGGGGACGGCGGACTACCTAGGGGAGCGGCTGGCGAGCACCGACGTTCAGGTCACCGTCCGACGCCACGTAGTCCCGACGTCGTCCCTCCAGCCGTGCCTGCTTCCCGGGCGAAGGTATACGAGCCCCTTTCGCACGGTTGCAGCCAGCGCAGGCGGCGACAAAGTTCTGTAGGTTCGTTGAGCCGCCCTTGGACCAGGGGTAGAAGTGGTCACCATGCTCGGCGGGTCGTGCGCAGCGCCGCCGGAATCCTGCTTCCAGCTCGCACCGGCCGCCGGCCCGCGCCATGCCCTCCTTGCGCTGCTGGCGGCTGAAGCGCCGGACCGGATCCCGACGTCGGACATCGCGGGCGTGGACAACGGCGGCAACGATGCCCAAACCAACGATGAAGAGCCCCGGAAGCGCGGCCGCGGCCAGGGCCCTGCCGTAAAGGCTGTTCAAGACCCCGGCGGCAGCAGCTACGCCCGGGCCACCCCCGGTGCTTCCCGTCTGCATGAACGCCAGGAGGAGCGAGACGGCCATCCACACGATCACAGCCGAGTAAGCGAGGCGCAGAGCCTGCCGGCTCCAGTAGATGCGTTTCAGTTCCATCATCGGTCCATTCCCCCAAATGAGCTCCAGCCGGCAGCGCCGCTGCGATGCCAATGGAACAGATCGTACCGTCCTGAGTCAGCAACGTCCGGAGTTAGTCGAAGCGTGCAGCCGCCCTCATAGTGCAGGGTCCGTCGTCCCTATCTATGCCAGCACCCCGGTGGGAGGATGAGCGGGCTGGACCAAGGCACACGGTACGTCTCAGTAAATTCGTCGTATCCACAGAATGGAAAGGACCATCATGAAGGCAGCACGTTTCCACGGCCGCAAGGACATCCGGATCGAGGACATCCCGGAGCCGGAGCTCCGGGCCGGGGCGGTGAAGATCGATGTCGCGTGGTGCGGGATTTGCGGCACGGACCTGCACGAATATCTGGAGGGCCCCATTTTCTGCCCCGCTCCGGGGCATCCGCACCCGCTGTCCCACGAGGAGTCACCGGTGACCCTGGGGCACGAGTTCTCCGGGACCGTCTCCGAGGTCGGCGAAGGCGTGGAAGGGATCGCGGTGGGCGACAACGTCGTCGTCGAACCCTATTTTGTCGACGGCGACTGCGACATGTGCCAGGCGGGCAGCTACCACCTGTGCCGGCAGATGGGCTTCATCGGGCTCTCCGGCGGCGGAGGCGGGCTCAGCGAAAAGATCGTGGTGGACCAGCGCTGGGTGCACCCCATCGGCGACATCCCCCTGGACGAGGCGGCCCTGATCGAGCCGCTGTCCGTGGCGCACCACGCGGTGGCGCGGAGCGGCGCCAAGGCCGGCGACGTGGCCCTGGTGGGCGGGTCCGGCCCGATCGGGCTGCTGACCGCGGCCGTCCTCAAGGGCATGGGTGTGACCACGATCATCAGCGAACTGACCCAGGCGCGGAAGGAAAAGGCCGTGTCCAGCGGGGTGGCGGACCATGTGCTGGACCCCAGCCAGGAGAACGTCCCGGCCCGGGTGCTGGAACTCACCGGCGGTACCGGCGCCGACGTCGCCTTCGAATGCGCTGGCGTGAACGCGGTGCTGGACACCATGCTCGACGCCGTCCGGCCCGGGGGAGTAGTGGTCAACGTGTCCATCTGGGGCGCGCCCGCCACCGTGGACATGCAGAAGCTGGTGCTCAAGGAGATCGACCTGCGCGGCACCATCGCCTACGTCCGGGACCATCCCGCGGTCATCAAGATGGTGCAGGAGGGCAAGGTGGACCTCAAGCCGTTCATCACCGGCAGGATCGCACTGGACGACCTCGTGGAGCAGGGCTTCGACACCCTCATCAACCACAAGGACACGGCCGTGAAGGTGCTGGTGCACCCGTAGGGGCTTGAAATACGCGGTGTCACCGCCCGGCGATGCGCCCCGCCACGAATTCCGCGTCGTCGCCCACCACGGACAGCGTGGCGGACAGGTGCTTCGTAAGCCAGGGGAGGCCCACGGCGTAGAGGCCCGGGACCTCGGTGACGCCGCGGCTGTGCCGCGGGTAGTTCCAGTCGTCGAGCACCGGCACATCGAGGAAGCTGAAGTCCAGGCCGTAGCCGGTGCACCAGATGATCGAGGTGACACCCTCGGCAGCCAGGCTGAGCCGCGCCCCCGATTCGGAAGGCAGCCAGTCGTCCGCCGGCGCGGGTTCCGCCGGCGGTGCGTCGAGGCCGGCTGCGGCGATGTAGGCGTCGGCCATCCGCCCCAGCCGCGCACCGAAGCCCGCCTCCACCAGGGCGAGGCGTGCGGGGAGGTCGTCGCTGAAGACGAGGGCGCCGTCGTCCGTTCCCTCAAAGCGGCCGTGCAGGCGGACGCCCCGGCGGCCGAGGTCCCGCAGGTGGATGCTGTGGCCGCCGCCGTTGCCGGAGATCAGCGGGTTGCACATGAAGCGTGCGGCCGGCGAGGGCAGCTGGTCCGCCTGGAGGCCGTTGATGCCGAACGCGGGGCCGTGGAGGTTGAGCTGCAGGATCCAGTAGAAAACGTCCTGGCCGCGGTACCGCCGCGGAGCCTCGGGGCAGCTCGCGACGGCAAGGTGGACCTCCCGGCCGGCCTCGAGCAGGTCCTCCGTGATCTGGCCGCCGGACTGCCCGGTGCCCACCACCAGCACCGCGCCGGCGGGAAGCTGCTGCGCGTTGCGGTAGTCGTGGCTGTGCAACTCGCGGATGTGTCGGGGGAGATTGGCGGCCGACGCCGGAATCCGCGGACGCTGGAAGGCGCCGTTCGCGAGGACGACGTTCCGTGCGAGCCAGCGGCCCTGGTTCGTGTCCACCGTGAAGTAGCCGTCGACGACGCCGACCCGGGTCACCTCCGTGCCGAGCCGGACCGGCGCCTTGATCCGCGCGGCGTAGTCACGGAACAGTCCGATCACCTCGTCGCGGGGGAGGAAGGCGTCCGTCTCGGGACCGTCGTAGCTCAACTCCGGCAGCAGGAACCCAAAGTTCGGGGTGTTCAGGTAGAACGAATCCCAGCGGTCCTGCCAGGCGCCGCCCAGTTCCGGCCGCCGTTCCAGCACCTGATGTTCGATGCCGTGCCGGCCCAGCCAGCAGCTGGTCGCCAGGCCGGCCTGCCCTGCACCGATCACGAGGGTGTCGACTTCCTGGACTGGTCCTGCGCCGGGGGAGGGCATGGCTACTTCTTCGGAGCCTTGGGGGCCTTGGGCGCCTTCGGCGGCAGCCCGGCTACATGCTCGAACGCCTTTTCCACCCAGGCCCTGGCGCGCGCCTCTTCGCCGTCGCCCTCGCCGTTCCAGATCTCCGGCAGCCCGGTGTAGCCGCCCATGGGGCGCTCGGCCGGGCCGAACGGAACGGTCCGCTCGGTGCTTTCGAGCGTCGCCTGGTCCGCCTCGGAGAGCTTCACGCCGATGGTGGGGCCGAACAGCCCGGCGAACATGTTGCCGTTCACGAACGCCCCGAGGTTTCCGAACATCGGCTTGATGGCCACCTCCGGGAGGTCGGGCATGATCGAGCGGAAGTGCTCCTTGTCGGCGTCGGACGCTTTAGGCATTTCCATGAGTACCTCCGGTACGCTGCGGGCCACGAACGGGCTTTCCTGCAGGATATGCCTGCTGCTGGGCGGGGTACAGACGGCCCCGCTAGGACGCTCGGGAACCGTCCGCCGCCCGGGGAGAGGGAAGCGTCTGTAAGGATGGACCCATGAATCAGAGCATCCGCCAATACCAAGAATCGGTCACGGTCAACGCATCAGCCGACACGCTCTACGACCTAGTCTCAGACATCACCCGCACCGGTGAGTGGAGCCCCGTGTGTAAGTCATGTTGGTGGGACGACGCGGAGAGCGCCGGCGACGTCGGTGCCTGGTTCACCGGCCGTAATGAGCTCCCGCAGCGGTCCTGGGAGACCCGGTCGCAGGTGGTGGCTGCCGAGCGCGGCCGCGAGTTCGCCTGGGTGGTGGGCGGCAAGTATGTCCGCTGGGGCTTCGCCCTCTCCCCGGCCGACTCCGGAACCGTCCTCAGCGAATCCTGGGAATTCCTGCCCGAGGGGATCGCCATGTTCAGGGAGAAATTCGGGGATAAGGCTGACGCCCAAATCGCCGACCGCACCCAGCAGGCGCTGGACGGCATCCCAAGGACGCTCGCCGCGATCAAGCGGATCGCCGAGAGCAGCGCTGCAGAAGAAAGAGCCAGGTCCTAAGACCGGAGCTGCTCCAACACTGCACGGCGGGGCGGACGACGTCGAGCGCGGCGGCCGCCGCCTGCGCGTGACTGGGCGCAGACGGGGCGTAGCCCGCCCAGAATGTAACGAACTGGTAACATGGAGTTGATGCCGACTCAGTCTAGACAAACCCGAGTGACCCAGTTGGATGGCCTGCGCGGGATCGCCGCCCTCGTGGTGGTCGCCTGCCATGTGCTCTCCACCCTGCCGACCATCGGACGGGCGGTGTTCAACGACCGGTCCGAGGCGCTCAGCAGCGAAGAGGCGTGGGTCGTGTTCTCCCCGCTGCATCTGCTCTGGAACGGCACCCCGGCGGTCCACGTCTTCTTTGTGCTTTCCGGCTTCGTCCTGGTCCTGCCGTTCACCCGGGCGGGAGCGGCCGCTCGCTGGGCACCTTACTACGCCAAACGACTGCTCCGCCTCTACCTGCCAGCCTGGGCGGCCCTGGCCCTGGCGGTTGCGCTGATTGCGCTGATTCCGCGCACGGCGTCGCCGTTGCAGAGCTCCTGGGCGGACATGTACGTGATCCACCCGAGCGTGGGGCAGGTGGCCAAGGACGGCCTGCTCCTGCTGAACGCGAGCACCATCAACACCCCGCTGTGGTCGCTGAAATGGGAAGTGATGTTCTCCCTCCTGCTCCCCGTCTACGTGTTGATCGCGCTCCGCTGGCGGCGCCTCTGGCTCGTGAAGCTCGGCGTTGCCCTGCTGCTGGCTGTGGTGGGCGCGGTGCAGCACGTGGACTGGCTGACGTACCTGCCGATCTTCGCCATCGGAGCGGTCCTGGGCGTGGAGCGTACCCGGATCCGCGACCTGACCCGGTCCTGGCCGCGCCCGGTCTGGGTGCCGGTGGCCGCCGCCGGGCTCTTGCTGGCCAACGCGGAATGGTTCAGCCGCGAGCGGCCGATCCTCGGAGTTGAGGCGCTCGTGACTGTGGGTGCGACCCTGATCGTCCTCGTGTTCCTGTTGTGCGGTTCGGCCAAGAAGCTCGGCGACACGGCCGGGGCGCAGTGGCTGGGCCGCGTCTCCTTCAGCCTCTACCTGGTGCACCTGCCGATCATCCTGGCCGGCGTCACCCTCCTGCGGTCGGTCTCGCTGCCTCTGGCGCTCGCCGTCTCCGTCGGGGCCTCCTTCGTGGCCGCTGAGCTGTTCCACCGCTACGTGGAACGGCCCTCCCAGCGGCTCTCGATCGCCGTCGGACGCGCTGTGGAACGCGCTGTGGATCGCGGGGTCCGGCGGGACGTTGCCATGGCGGAGCCGGCCGCTGCGCCGGTGGCTCAGCCCATCCGGGAGTTGGCGGACGCGGGGTCGGGGCAGCGGTAAGGGGCGAGGTTGCGGGCAGGCGCCCGGAACCTGCAGCGCCCGCGCCGTCGCTTACCCGGTTGCTCCGCTGACCCGCGGACTAGGATCGCGGGTATGGGGACAGCAGAGGACTTCTTCGACGGGCCGCCCACCGGATTGCCGGTGCCGATGCCGAGCGGCGTGGCGCTGTACCGGGAAGCGGCCGGCCCTCCGGCGGCGGTCCGGCACGTCGGCGGCTACGCTCCGTTTGTGGATTTCTGCGCCGGCAGCGGAGAACGCCCCGACGAGCTGGCCTCGGATCCCGCCAGGCTCATCCGGTTCCTCCGCACATCCGGCGCCGACCTCGACCACGACGGCGGCCTCCGCGCAGCGGCAGCCATCTTCTTGGGGAACGCCCTGGTCCGGCTGAGGCCCGACGCGCACTGGACCACCTATGAGGGCGCCCCGGCGCGCGTGGGAAACCGCGAGACGGGCTTCGAGGTCGACCGCCTGCTCAAGGCGTTGGACAGTGCCGACGACGACGCCGTCCGTGGGCTCCTGTCCAAGCTGGCCGACTGGGCCACGGACGAACCGGACGATTCACCGGCCGTACGGCCCGTCCCGGTACCTCCGCCGCCGGGTGCGCCCCGCTACGTCCGGCCGCCCCTGCCGGCGTCGACCTACTACTCCGCCTCGGGGGAGTCCTTCCGCTACGGGCGGCGCTGGGGTGCCGACGGTCCCGACCCGGACACCTACGGCGTCGACAGCCACCCCGAGCGTTTCGCGGGGCTGCACGACGTCGCCCGCGCCCTGATCGAGCACCTGGCCGCCGTCTACGACGTCGACGTCGACGAGGATCCGGCCCACGCGGGCGAGCTGCTGCGGGAGGCTTCGGACGTGAGGGGAGCGGTGCGGGTCACGCCGCGGAGTTCGGGGGCGGCGCCTCTGACGTTTGTGTGGACCGGGTATCCCGGCATCATGGTGCACGCCGGGGTGCTGCACGACTTCCCGTTTCCGGTCTGCGGCTGCGATGCGTGCGACGAAACGGCCGAGACCGCCGCGGACCGGCTGGAGCGGCTGGCGCTCGCGGTCGCCGCAGGCGGGTACAGCGAACGCTACCCGGTGGGCCGCCGCCGGTGGAGCGAGTACGCGGTCACCGCCGTCGACGGCTCCGGCTTCGAAAGCGGGCAGGGCGAACCCGGCCCGGTGGACCCTTCCCGCCTCGAGGCGGCGGAGCGCCGGCTGCGGCAGGTGGCCGGCGGCTGGGCTGCGTGGCCGCCGCGGCATTGACGTCGGGCGCCAAACGGGCGGTGCCGGTCGGCCGTCGTCGGCCGTCTCCCAGCCCGGTGGTAATCTTCTCCGGAAATCTCCTGTACTGTTGATCCTGTTGTTGTGTTTATGCAGTTCGTAGTTCAGGCAGTACGCGCGGTCGAAAGTCCGCGTTCTTCTGAAGCAGCGGTTTTGAGCACCCCAAACAGGAGGACCCGAAAGTCGGGACAGTTCCTCCACCTTCACGAAGGACAAAAATAATGGCTACTGGTACCGTCAAATGGTTTAACGCTGAAAAGGGCTTCGGCTTCATTTCCCCCGATGACTCCTCACAGGACGTCTTCGCACACTACTCCGCGATCGCCTCTTCCGGCTTCCGCTCCCTCGAAGAGAACCAGAAGGTTTCCTTCGAAACCGAGCAGGGCCCCAAGGGTCCCCAGGCCGTAAACATCCAGTCGCTCTAATTCTTTAGAGCTGCGGGACCGTTAGGTTTCGAGCAGGGCCCGTCTTCGGACGGGCCCTGCTTTTGTTTAACCCGGGTGTGCCAGTCCGCGCCCAAGTAACTCGCAATTGTTGTCGTTTTGAGCCTTCAAAACGGCACCTACTGCGAGTCAGTTGGGGTGGCGCGCCCTCTTGACGGCGCTCACTCTAGACACCCCACACGCGCGGGAGCATCCTGTTGGTGTCCGCGTTGGCCAGCCCACCGGACCCAAGGATCGGCGAGGGAAGCTGGGATCGGATCATGAGCGAATCACCAGAGGCGAGGCAGCGGCTGTCCACCCTGATTGACGACAAACGGCAGGCCATCCGCGCCTACCTGGCCCGCGAACGACCCCGCCGGAACCGGCTCTCCAACGTCAGCATCGTGGGCAGCGCCCTGGCCGCCGTGCTCACCGCCGGGCCCGCGGTGGGCGGCACCAAGTTCACCGAGGCCCTGGGCCGCATCTTCGCGCTCGGTGACGACTCGATCGTGTGGCGGGTGCTGTGCCTGTTCGCCGTGATCCTCTCGGTCGCCGCGGCCCTGTCGACCAACTTCGCCACCTCCCGCTCCGTCGCGGACCGGGTCAGCGCCGCGGAGACCTGCAACGCCCAGCTCGAGGGCCTCGCCGTCTCGCTGGATATCGGGCACATCGACATCGACGAGGCGGTGAAGCTCTACCAGCAGTACGCGGGCCAGGTCGCCTTCGTGGACACCGCCGCGGCGCGGTAATCGGGAGCGCTCAGCCTGAGAACGACGTCGACGTCGGTCGGCCCAGCCCGCCCGCCGAGCCGGTCCGCGAACGCGGTCCCCCGAACCCTGGAAGGAGGCAACCTGCCACGCGCGTTCCGTACGTGTCGGCGAACCGGAGCCTCCCGGCGTCGTTATGGTCCCGCTAGCTTTTCCGGCGCGACCCCGCACAGGCGAGCCGGCCCCTCACGGACATCCCGGGAAGGACCGGCTGGTTTGTTAGCGGTGGTGACCGCGACGCCGTCCGGCGGTTACGGCGTCGGCATGCCGCCGTTCACGTTGAGCGTCTCGCCGATGACGTAGCTGGACTCGGCCGAGGCGAGGAACACGTAGGCCGGCGCCAGTTCGGCCGGCTGCCCGGCACGGCCCAGCGGCGTCTCCTTGCCGAACTCCGGCAGGTCCTCGGTGAGTTGGCCCCCGGTGGGCTGCAACGGCGTCCAGATAGGGCCGGGCGCCACCGCGTTGACCCGGATGCCTTTGGGCGCGAGTTGCTGGGCCAGGCCCTTGGTGAAGTTGTTGATCGCGCCCTTGGTGGAGGCGTAGTCCACCAGCGTCTTTGACGGACTGTACGCCTGGATGGAGGTGGTGTTGATGATGGTCGATCCGGCGGGCAGATGCGGGAGGACCTCCTTGGTGAGCCAGAACATGGGGTACACGTTGGTCTTGTACGTGTGGTCGAACTGGACGTCGTCGATGTCGCCGAGCGACTCCTGCGCCACCTGCTTACCGGCGTTGTTCACCAGGATGTCGAGGCCGCCGAGTTCCCGCACGGCGGTCTCCACGAGGTCCCGGCATACCGCGGAATCCTTCAGATCGCCCGGAACCTTGACCGCCTTCCGGCCGGCCTTCTCGATCAACGCCGCGATCCGGCTGGCGTCCTCTTCCTCCTCCGGCAGGTAGGACATCACGACGTCGGCGCCCTCGCGGGCGAACGCGATCGCCGTTGCGGCGCCGATGCCGGAGTCCGCGCCGGTGACGAGCGCCTTGCGGCCCTCCAGCCGGCCAGTGCCGCGGTAGCTGTCCTCGCCGAGGTCAGCCTTGGGCGTCATCGCGGCGTCCAGACCGGGTTCCGGCTGGCTCTGCTCGAGCGGTTCGATCTGCGGGTACGCCGTAACGGGGTTCCTGAACGTGTACTGGTCAGTCATAGTTCTCCTCAGATGGTTCGTTCGAATGGATGCCAACACGCTAAGCATGCTTAGTATTAGCCTAGCCACGGTGGGGGACTGTGTGCAACGGGTGCGCCGGACTCCCCGTTTCCGGAGTCCTCTTGACACAATGGCCAGCATGCAGCCCCCGGACCCGAACCCTGCGCCCGTTCCCGCCGTCGACCTCCGGATCAGCATCCAGGGCAGCGAGCCGGAGATCTGGCGCCGGTTACTGCTCCCTGAAACGGCCACCGTCCCGCAGTTCCACGAAGCCATCCAGCGAGCCTTCGGCTGGCAGGACCGCCACCTCTACGGCATCCGCTGCGTCGACCGGCACGGGACGCCCCGCATTATCGTCGGCCCCGACGAAGCGGTGGAGGACTCCGGCGCGGAGCCGGCATCCGGCGTCGTGCTGTTCGAACTGCTGGACGCTGCCGGTCCGGCGCCTGAGCTGTTCGAGTATGAATACGACTTCGGCGATTCCTGGACTCACACGGTGGAGCTGGTGGGGCCAGCCTGGGTTCCTGAGGGGACGATCAGCTGTCTGGAGGGCGCCAACCGCGGGCCGGTGGAGGACTCCGGCGGCCCGGACGGCTATCGGAACCTGGCCAATGTGCTGGCGAACCGGCGGCACCCGGAGTTCCACGACGCAGCCACCTGGTTTGAGCAGGTCACCGGCGAACGCGCCTCGGCGTTCGACGCCGGTGCCTTCGACCGCGACGCCGTCAACCGGGACCTCCGGCGGCTCAGCCTGCAGCTGTGGCCGCAGCCGGTCACCGCCGCCGAGCGGAACGCGGTGCTGCGTCCGATCCTCTGGTTCCTGGAAAATGCCGCGGGGGAGGGGCTGGAGCTGACGAAGGACGGGTATCTGAAGCCGGCCATGGTCCGCCGCACACTCGAAGAGCTCGGCTGGCACGACGAGATCATGGGCAAGGGCAACCGCGAAATCAACGCCATGGACGTGCTCAACCTCCGCCTGCGCCTGCTGGACTGGAAACTGCTGCGCAAGCGCAACGGCAGGCTGCTGCTTGGCGCCATGGGAAAGCGCGGGCTGGCCGAGCCCGACGCGCTCTGGGACTACATGGTGGACATCATCGCTTCCCCGCAGCACGACGCCGTCAAGCTCATGACTAGGCTCTCTGCCCACTGGCTGGTCCAGGGATTCGCGCCTTCATACTCCTTGCGCGACGAGGTCACCATCGCCGCGCTGGAGGCGTCGGGCTTTGTCAACCGGTCCGGGGCGCCGATCCCGGAGGAGTGGGTGTGGGACCTTGACCGCAAGGTGCGCGAGTCGATGGACTGCCTGCAACTCACGGACGCCGGCCCGCGGTTCCGGACTCGGAAGGCGGAGCCGACCGACGGCGGCCTGAAGTTCCTGCTCGAGATCCAGGCGCGACTGGGGGACAGGTAGGCGGGCGGGGCGGGCCCTCCCGGGCTGCGCCTTCCGGGCGCTGGCCGTTCGGCCGGCCCCGTGAATGTGACCCACTCCATAGAAGTCCGACGCTGGCCGACTCGCCTTCTGCGGGCGGCCTTGGTAACTGGTTTCCTTGTGTTTTCGGGGTTTTTGGTGGGTGGGGGTATCGGTGGGGGTCGATTTGTCGGGGTCGGGTTTGGTGTGTAAAGTAGTTCGAGTCGCCGCCGCTGAAGCGGAAAGATAGCGACCGACCCCCTTGATAAACGGCCTGGAAAACGGCGCATTTTGGTGCGCTGAAGACCGGGTGGGGGCCTGTTCCTGGACCGGGTGATCGCGGAAACGCTGATTTGCCTGGGGGTCTGGATTCGGGTAAGTTTGAAAAGTTGCTCCGGAGCGATCCGCGACTGTGAAGTTGTGGTGGTGCCGGGTGTGTCTGTTGTTTGAGAACTCAATAGTGTGCCAAGTTTGTTGATACCAATTTATTGTATTGAATTGGTTGAATTTGCCGGAYCCGCCACCCCGTGGTGTGGTCTGGTGTTTTTGGCTGGTTTCAAATTTTGTGCATTGTGTGGTTCCCGTTTTCCCGGGGGCGCATGGTGTGTCTGTTTTTCTTCAACGGAGAGTTTGATCCTGGCTCAGGATGAACGCTGGCGGCGTGCTTA